>JAYTHM010000573.1:0-2717 GCA_043732645.1 Frankiales bacterium | reverse complement strand
GCACGACGGCGAAGCCGCGCAGGACCACGATGGCGTCCGCGCCCAGGATCAAAGACCGCAACCCTTCCATGATGTACGTCACCGGGTTGCAGGTCGCGGCGATCTCCATCGGCCGCGTGAGCAGCGAGCGGGGGACGAAGTTGGGCGTGAGGAAAAGCAGTGGGAAGAAGAGCAGGCTGCCGGAGTTGGTGGCTGCCGCGCTGCGGGTCTTCAGCGCGATCAGCTGCATGAAGCCGGCGTAGGTGACAGCCCAGCTAGCGGCCAGGACGAGCAGCAGCAGGAAGCCGAACAAGCCGGAGGCGATCCGGATCCCGAAGGGCAAGGAGATCAGGACGAGTACGGCGGTCAGGATGACGCTCTTGACGGCCTCGGCGAACAGGCGTCCGACGACGAGGGAAGTCCGGCCGATAGGGGCTGCTCGGAGCTTGTCGAAGTAGCCGCCCTCGATGTCTTCGACGAGATAGAGCGCGGCCGTGCCGAAGGAGGCGGCGAGCAGCAGCGAGCTCGGCAGCTGGAACGCTGCGTAGCTCTGCCCCCTCAGGAAGCCCGTCGAGGAGGCAGGGAAGATCTTGCCGGCCTGACCGACGTTGACGACGAGGAAGAACAACGGGATGAGCAACGTGGGCGCAAGGGACTCTGGTGTGCGGACGGTCTCCCGGAGCGCACGGCGACCGAGCAGCAGGGCCTGGTTCATGCCTGCACCTGCTCGACGTCGCCGGCCGCGCGGACACGGGTCCTGCCGGTGGCGTCCAGGAACACCTCGTCGAGCGTTGGGTCGTGGTCGAGCCCGCGCCGCTGCCGGAGCGAGGCCTTCAACGAGGCGGGGGTTCCTTCGAGCACGATGCGTCCTCCGTCGATGATGGCGAGGCGGCCACAGAGCTGGTCGGCCTCTTCCAGGTACTGGGTAGTCAGGAACACCGTGGTGCCCTCGGCGTTGATGCGGCGGACCTCGTCCCAGACGGTCAGCCGGCTCGCCGGGTCCAGGCCGGTCGTCGGCTCGTCGAGGAACAGCACGTCGGGCTGGTGCACCAGGGCGGACGCCAGGTCGAGGCGGCGTTTCATGCCACCGGAGTAGCCCTTGATCCTGCGGTCGCCGGCATCCAGGAGGTCGACGAGCTCGAGCAGGGACTGGGCCCGGTCGCGGGCAGCCGCCGGTGCCAGACCGAACAGCTGGGCCTGCAGCGTCACCAACTCGCGGCCGGTCTGCCGCGGGTCGAGACCTGCCTCCTGCAGGGCGACGCCGATCTTGCGGCGGACCGCGTCGGGGTCGGACGCGACGTCGATCCCGGCGACCCGGGCTGCGCCGGAGGTGATCGACAGCAGCGTCGTGAGCATCCGGACGGTCGTGGACTTGCCCGCCCCGTTGGGACCGAGGAAGCCGAACACCTCCCCCTGCTCCACCGCCAGGTCGACGCCGCGCACGGCCTCGATGTCGCCGCCCTTGCTTGGGAACGTCTTGACCAGACCTACGGCCTCGATCGCCAGCGTCACGTCGTACTCCTCTGCATCTGTGTCTGGACATCCTGACGGTCGACGGCGACAGAAGTCATCGGACCGGACAAAGGCCTCTCACTAGGCTGCGGGCATGTCCCGCAGCATCTTGACCGCGGTCGCCTGGCCCTACGCCAACGGCCCTCGCCACATCGGCCACGTCGCCGGCTTCGGCGTGCCGTCCGACATCTTCAGCCGCTACCAGCGAATGACGGGCAGCCGGGTCCTGATGGTCAGCGGGACCGACGAGCACGGCACCCCGATCCAGGTGCAGGCCGACCGCGAGGGCGTGACCGCGCGCGAGCTCGCCGACCGCTACAACCGGGTCATCGCCGAAGACCTTCAGGGCCTCGGCCTGTCCTACGACCTGTTCACGCGCACGACGACGCGTAACCACTACGCGGTCGTCCAGCAGCTGTTCACCGCGCTGCACGACAACGGCTACGTCGTCGAGCGCTCCCAGCTGTCGGCGATCGACCCCAAGACCGGCCGCGGCCTGCCGGACCGCTACGTCGAAGGCACCTGCCCGATCTGCGGGTACGACGGCGCCCGCGGGGACCAGTGCGACAACTGCGGCAACCAGCTGGACCCGCAGGACCTGATCGACCCGCGGAGCAAGATTGACGGGGCAACGCCCACCTTCGTGGAGAGCGCGCAGTTCTTCCTCGAGCTGCCAGCCTTCGCCGAGGCCCTGAAGAGCTGGTTGGGGGAGCGGACCGACTGGCGGCCGAATGTCCTGAAGTACAGCGAGAACCTCATCGGGGAGCTGCGGCCGCGGGCTATCAGCCGCGACCTCGACTGGGGCGTGCCGATCCCGCTGCCGGGGTGGGTCGACCGGGAGGACAAGCGCCTCTACGTCTGGTTCGACGCGGTCATCGGCTACCTGAGCGCCTCGATCGAGTGGAGCCGTCGTACCGGAGGTGCGTGGGAGGCCTTCTGGCACGGCGGCGCGGCCGAGTCCTTCTATTTCATGGGCAAGGACAACGTCGTCTTCCACTCCGTGATCTGGCCCGCGATCCTGCTCGGCGCCTCCGGCAGGCCGACGGGAACCCCTGGTACGTATGGGGTCCTGGACCTGCCGTCGGAGGTCGTGTCGGCCGAGTTCCTCACCATGGAGGGCAAGAAGTTCAGCTCTTCGCGGTCGGTGGTGATCTACGTCAGGGACGTCCTGGAGCGGTACGGCCCCGACGCGATCCGCTACTACCTGGCGGTAGCGGGGCCCGAGA
>JAYTHM010000572.1:0-2721 GCA_043732645.1 Frankiales bacterium | reverse complement strand
AGGCCTACGCCCAGCGGCTGCTCACCCTGGCGCTGCTCGTGCTGGGCACCACCTCGGTACTGCTCGTCGTCCTGGCCCCACAGATCGTCGACCTCTACGCCAACGCCAAGGTCGACGCCGATACCCGGCACCTCGCCATCCTGTTCGCCCGGTTCTTCCTGCCGCAGGTGCTGTTCTACGGGCTTGGGGCGATCCTGTCCGCTTACCTCAACACGCACGGCCGGTTCGGGCCGCCGATGTGGGCGCCGGTCCTCAACAACGTTGTCGTCATCGCCACGCTGGTCGCCTTCGCGCTGCTGCCAGGGCCGTCAGCTCTGACGAGCGCCAGCGTCACCGACACCCAGGTCTACGTGCTCGGGGTGGGCGTCACCCTCGGGATCGTGGCCCAGACGGTCGCACTGCTGCCCGCCCTGCGCGGCACCGGCCTGTCCTTACGGCTCCGATTCGACCTGCGCGGCACCGGCCTCGCCCCGGCCGCCCGCCTGGCCCGCTGGACCTTCTTCTACGTCGTGTGCAACCAGCTCGTGCTCGTCGTCGTGGTGCAGCTCGCCACGGGGACGGGCCAAGCCCGTGACTACCCGTCGTACATCTATGCCTATCTGCTGTGGCAGCTGCCGCACGCCGTGGTGGCTGTCAGCATCATTACCGCGCTGCTGCCCGAAATGAGCCGCTCGGTCGTCGCGGGCCGCCTGGACGAGCTGCGGACCCAGCTGGACGGCGGGCTCCGGCTAACGGTCAGCATCCTGGTGCCGGCGGCCGTCGCGTACGTCGTCCTCGGGCACCCGATCGCCTCGCTCGTCTTCGGGCACGGCCGGGCCTCTGCGGCCGACGGTCGCTTCGTCGGGACGCTGCTCGCGGTGTTCGCCTGTGGGCTGGTCGCGTTCAGCACCTACCAGCTGCAGCTGCGCGCCTTCTACGCGCTGCAGGACACCCGCACCCCTGCGCTGGTCAACCTGGCCGTCAACGTCACGACGGTCGTGGTGGACCTGCTGCTCTACGCGGTCCTCCCGGACAACCGCAAGATTGTCGGACTGGCGGCCGGCCAGACCTTGTCGTACCTCGCGGGGGTGGTCGTGTGCACCGCTGTGCTGGCCCGCCGCGTCCCGCGCGACCCCCGTGGCTACGTCCTGCGTACGACGGTCCGGTGCCTGCTGGCCGCCGTCGTGCCGGGGACCCTCGCGTGGCTGGTGGTCGCCGCCGTCGAGGCCGTCCTCGGTACCAGCCTGCTCGGCGCCGTGGCGGCGTGCATCATGGCCGGCAGCCTGCTCGGGCTGGGCTACGTGCGCGGCGCGGCGCGGGTGCGCGTTCCGGAGGTCGCCACCATCACGGAGCCGCTGCTTCGGCGTCTGCGGCTGGGCTAGCCAGGACGGCTCAAGAGGACGGGTCCGAGCGCCGAACCACAACAGGTGATGAAAAGGCAAGACGACCGGGGCTCGATCGTGTTGGGCTGGCTGACCAAGATCGCCCTGGTCCTGGGCGTCCTTGCGGTGCTGGCGTTTGACGGCATCTCCCTAGTGCGGACCGAGTTCACCGCCGCCGACCACGCCAACAGCGCCGCCTCCGCCGCGGCCGACGTCTACGCCCATACGCATGACGTCCAGAAGGCGTACGACGCCGCGCTGGCCCTTGCGATCCCGCAGAGCGAGACGATTGACCCGAAAACCTTCACCGTCCGGGCGACCGACGGGCACGTGCTGCTGACACTGCGTCGCGAAGCGCAGACCCTGTGGCTGTACCGGATTGGGCCGCTCAAGAAGTACGTCACCCAGAGCGCCCTCGGCGAAGGTGGTCCTCCTTCGTGAATCCGTTCGCCACGCCTTACCTCAGGCGGCTTGCCGCGGCGATCGCCCTCGGCGCCCTGCTGACCTCCGGGCTCACCGGGGCCGCGCACGCCAGTCCCGTCGGTGACGCGAAGGAGCAGGCCGCCGCCCTGCGGGTCCGCATCGATGCCCTGCGCACCCAGGCCGAGATCGCCACCGAGGCCTACGACGCAGCCTACGTCCAGCTCGGCGTGGCCGTCACCGAGCACCTGAGCGCCCAGCGCACCCTCCAGCTCGCCCAACAGGCCTCCGGGACGGCCAGCGACCGCAGGTCCCTGCGGGTCCGCGCCCTCTACATGTCTGGCGGCACGTCCGCCCTCTACGCCCAGGTGCTTGCAAGCTCTTCGGTCACCGAGATGGCCGACCGGGTCCAGCAGGTCCAGGCCATCCTGCGCGAGGACCGCACCGCCACCCGTGAGGCTGGCCAGGTCGTCGCCGGCCGGCAGGCCGTGGAGAAGGGCCTTGCCGACACCGCAGCCGCCTCGGTCCGCCTGCAGAAGCAGGTCGCGGACCAAGCTGACGCCGTACGCGGCCTGCTCGCCCAGACCGACGCACTGCTCGCTGCCGCCGACTCCCGGGTGAGCGCGCTCGCCGAGGAGCAGCGCCAGGCCGAGGAGGCCGCCGCGGCCGCGCGGGCCGCCGCCGCCCTCGCTACCGCTACCGCTGGCTTGTCCACCCTGCCGAACGTCCCCACCAGCCCGCTCGCTGCCGTAGCCCTCACCTTCGCGCGGGCCCAGCTCGGCAAGCCCTACGTCTGGGGCGCCGTCGGCCCGAACTCCTACGACTGCTCCGGCCTGACCGGTGCGGCCTACGCGGCAGCCGGCGTGCATCTACCCCGCGTCGCCAGCGAGCAGTGGTACTCCGGACCGCACATCGCCCTGGCCGACCTCGAGCCTGGCGA
>JAYTHM010000571.1:0-2722 GCA_043732645.1 Frankiales bacterium | reverse complement strand
GTCCAAGACTGGCAACCCTGACGCGGGCACGTCGTACGGCCTCGGGAACGGCGGACCGACGGTCGACGAGCGGTCCGTCGTCGACGGCGGCTTCCAGGAGCTGACTCGACTGGGCATCCTGCCCGCGAACGACCCCAACGTGCAGGCGAGCCTGCCGGTCCTGGATGCCGCGTTGCAGCGGACGCCGCCGACCGGGCCCGGCTGGTACCGCTACGGCACGGCCGGACCCGGCACGGAGGACGGCTACGGCGACTGTCACGTGGCCGACCCGACCGACTGCACCGTCGAGGGTGAGCCGTGGCCGACGACGAACAACGGCTCCGGCCACCTGTGGCCGGTGCTGGCCGGCGAGCGTGCGGAGCAGCAGCTTCAGACGGGCGACGCGGCGCGGGCCGCGGCGTTGCTCGACACGATGGACCGCTCCGCCTCGGGCGTCGGCCTGGTCCCCGAGCAGGTCTGGGAGGACCCGGCCGTTCCGGCCGCAGCCTTCGGCAGCGACCCGGCGACCGCCTCGATCGGCTTCACACCCGGCCAGCCGGCCGGGTCGGCGGGTCCGCTGACCTGGGCACAGGCCCAGCTGGCGCGCCTGGCGCTGTCGATCGGCGCTGGTCGTCCCGTCGAGCAGCCCGCGCAGGTGCGCGCCCGCTACATCGACGCGCCCGCACCGGCGCGAGCTCCCCTAACCGTCACCAGCCCGGTCGGCGGTACAGCGGTCACCGGCGCGACCACCGAGGTTACTGGCACGACCGTCCCCGGCGCCCGGGTCGTCCTGGAGGCCACCAACACCGACAATGGCAACCCCTCGACGGTGGCATCCACCACGGCTGGACCAGGCGGTGGCTTCACGCTGACCGTCCCGACGACCTTCGGTACGACGGTGCTCACGACGACGTCCACCGCCGGGTCGGCCACCGGTTACGACCAGCGGTCGGTCAGCTCTGACGTTGTCTCCGGCACCTCCCTGCTCGACGTGGCGGACCCCGTCGGGGACGACTCCGGGCCGGGCACGTTCCGGTATCCGACCTCAACGAACTTCCACGCCGGTGCGTTCGACCTGACCCGCTTCCAGGTCGTGCAGGACCAGTCGACGACCTACCTCCGGGCGAAGCTGAAGGACCTGTCGCCGACCTTCGGCAACGACCTCGGGGCGCAGCTGCTGACGGTCTTCGTGCACCAGCCGGGGGTGGCCGGGTCGACGTTGCCGATCTTCGACTCCCGGCACTACTCGGTGGCGGCGGCCGATGCGTGGAGCCGCGCCGTCCAGGTGCGCGGCTTCGACGAGACGCGGGTCTACGACGGGTCGCGGACGCAGATCGGGACGGCCAGCGCGCAGGCCAGCGCCTTGACCGGCTTCATCACCGTGTCGGTCCCGACGGCGCTGCTGGGTGGGACGCCTGCGAGCGGCTGGAGCTTCACGGTTGTTCTGCACGGGCAGGACGGGTACGGACAAGACGGTGCCCGCACGTTCGCTGACACGCCCCGGGACTACCAGTTCGGTCGCTGCGCGTCGGCGACCGACCCGGACCCGCGCTGCCAGGTCGCCTCCGACCAGCTGCCCAAGGCGATGGACGTCCTGGTGCCCACCGGGACGAGCCAGCAGGTCGAGCTCGACCCGAGGTTTCCCGTCGTGCTGCGTGGCGTCCCGATCCCTTAGGCCACGGACGCCGGACTTGTCGACAGGCAGCGCCAATCAGGGACCTTCGACCCTGGCTCTGTCTCCTGTAGTCGGGTGCCCTTGAGGGGTGTTACCTGTGGCAGCTCCGGCTGCGCCCCTGCGTGGTCTGACCGCGGCTCAGGTGCAGGAGCGGGTCCTCGACGGCCGGACGAACGCGACGACGACGCGCACCAGCCGAACGCTTGCCGAGATCGTCCGGGCGAACGTCTTCACCTTCTTCAACGCCCTGCTGGTGCTGCTCCTGGTCGCGATCTTGACGACAGGTCGCTGGCAGAACGGCTTGTTCGGGCTGGTCATCGTTGCGAACGCCGCCATCGGGATCGTCCAGGAGGTCCGTGCGAAGCGCACCCTTGACACGTTGGCACTGCTGCACGCGCCGACCGCACGGGTGGTGCGCGACGGCCGGGAGCAGGAGGTCGCGGTCGGGGAGGTGGTGCTGGATGACGTGCTCAGACTTCGGTCGGGCGACCAGGTCCCGGCGGACGGTGTGGTCAGTGAGTCCCAGGGTCTGGAGATCGATGAGTCGCTGCTGACGGGCGAGTCCGAACCTGTGGTGAAGGCCACCGGTGATCAGGTGCGGGCAGGGGCGATCGTGGTCGCCGGCCAGGGGGGCTTCCAGGCGACGGCGGTGGGTGGGGCAACCTTCGCCGCCGCCCTGGCGACCGAAGCGCGTCGATTCATCATCACCGCCTCGGAGCTCGTGGAGGGCACGAACCGGCTCCTGCGAGGGATCGCGGTCCTGCTCGTGGTCGTGGCGCCGGTGCTGATCTGGAGCCAGTTCCGAAGCTCGGACAACCACGGCTGGCAGGACGCGGTGACGGGCACGGTGGCCGCCCTGGTGGGGATGGTGCCCGAAGGGCTGGTGCTCCTCACCAGCTTGGCCTTCGTCGTCGCGGCGGTCGGGCTGGTGCGCCGGTCAACGCTGGTGCAAGAGCTGCCGGCCGTCGAGGTGCTGGCCAGGGTCGACACGGTGTGCCTGGACAAGACGGGCACGCTGACGTACGGCGACATCCGCTACGAGCGGCTGGAGCTGTTCCGGACAGATGA
>JAYTHM010000570.1:0-2725 GCA_043732645.1 Frankiales bacterium | reverse complement strand
CACCCGGCCGCCGCCTGCCGTTAGCCGCTGGCGGCACGCGGTGCCGCCAGCGCGTCTTCCGAGGGGCACTCCTTACCGCGGCAGCTCGGGAGCCACGTGTTTGCTGCACGAAGCGGTCGACCCAGCCGGCGGCAGGCACGGGAGCGTTCAGGTCTTCGACGGGGAGGCGAGGGACCTATGGGCTGGGGTCGGCCAACAGCGTGCGGTGGGGACCGAGGGTCGGCGACCCGGACCCGGCTGGAGGTGGACGACTCGATCTGAAGTGCACCCGCGAAGCCAGGTGTGACGTCGTTACATGGGGCTTACGCGAGTAAGTCGTCGTACGTGAGAGGGGTTGCCGAACGGACAGATAGCCTTATCGGCATGGCACGCAGGGCTCTGGTAGAGCGCACAACCAAGGAGAGCGACGTCCGCGTCGAGCTCGACCTCGACGGCACCGGACAGGGGTCGAGCGACACCGGCGTGCCGTTTTTCGACCACATGGTCAGCCAGCTCGGGCGGCACGGTGGGTTCGACCTGACCGTCGTCACCAAGGGCGACCTGCACATCGACGCGCACCACACCGTCGAGGACACCTCGCTCGCGATCGGCAGCGCGCTCAAACAGGCCCTGGGCGACAAGGCAGGTGTACGCCGGTTCGGTGACGCCACCGTGCCCCTGGACGAGTGCCTGGTCCAGGCGGCCGTCGACCTGAGCGGCCGGCCCTACCTGGTGCACGAGGAGCCGCAGCTGGTCGAGCTGATCGGCAGCTACGACACGACCCTCACCAAGCACATCTGGGAGAGCTTCGTGGCGACCAGCGGCATCGCCCTGCACGTGCGGGTGCTGAGCGGCCGCAACGCTCACCACATCGTCGAGACCCAGTTCAAGGCAGTCGCCCGGGCGCTGCGTGCCGCGTGCGAGCTCGACCCGCGCGTGCTGGGCGTGCCCTCCACCAAGGGCGTGCTGTAGCGATGATCTGGGCGCTGTACCTGCTGTTCCTGGCCGGCGCGACGGCCGGCTGCGGCCAGGTCGTCAAAGCCGCCCTGGCCAACCGCAGGGCTGGCCGGCCCCGGCCGGGGTCGCACGAGGACCTTCCGTGAAGGTCGTCGTCCTGGACTACGGCTCGGGCAACCTGCGGTCGGCGGAGCGGGCGCTGTCCCGCACCGGCGCCGACGTCACGGTCACCGCCGACCTGAAGCTGGCCGCGGAGGCGGACGGGCTGGTCGTACCGGGGGTCGGGGCGTATGCCGCGTGCATGCGCGGGCTGAACGCGGTCCGCGGCGGGACCGTCATGTGGGACCGACTGCGCAAGCAGCGGCCGGTGCTGGGGATCTGCGTGGGCATGCAGGTGCTGTTCGAGCGGGGACTGGAGCACGGGCAGGAGACCGCCGGACTGGGGATCCTCGCCGGCGACGTGACCCGGTTGGACGCGCCCGTCGTGCCCCACATGGGCTGGAACACGGTCGACGTGGCCAACGGCAGCGCGCTGTTCGCTGGGGTCGAGGGCGAGCGGTTCTACTTCGTGCACTCCTACGCCGCCCGGGCGGTCCCCGACGTGCTGCTGACCACGGCCGAGCACGGCGAGGTGTTCGCCGCCGCCATCGAGCGCGGCATGCTGGCCGCCACGCAGTTCCACCCGGAGAAGAGCGGTGACGCCGGCGCGCACCTGCTGGCCAACTGGGTCCGCGGGCTGTGAGCGCAGCGAACGCTGGTTCTTGTGGGGAGGCGGTGCTGTGAGTCGCGAGCGTCAAAAGGTCCGCGCAGCAAGGGAAGTGGCGCGCCGGGTCGAGGTCGAGCAGGCCGCCCGCAAGCGCGAGAGGGCCACCCGTCGGCAGGCCGTCGTCCCGAAGCTCCCAGCCCGGACCCGCAGGCGCAGGTATGGCGCCCTGCCCGCCCGCGTCCGGTACCAGGTCGTCGTGGTGTTCCTCGTCGTGCAGGCCGTCGGCTGGTACTTCCTGACCGGCACCGGTGCCCGCCTGTCCCTCGCGGTCCTCACCGCCGCCTGCCTCGCTGTCGTCGTGACCACCCGAAGGAGCTACTGAAGATGACCCTGGAGCTGCTGCCAGCCGTCGACGTCGCCGACGGCCAGGCGGTCCGCCTGGTGCAGGGGGAGGCGGGTTCGGAGACCTCGTACGGCTCGCCGCTCGAGGCGGCGCTGAAGTGGCAGAGCGACGGGGCACAGTGGGTGCACCTGGTCGACCTCGACGCCGCGTTCGGGCGCGGCTCAAACCGCGAGCTGCTCGCCGAGGTCGTCGGCCGGCTGGATGTCAAGGTCGAGATGAGCGGTGGCATCCGTGACGACGCCTCCCTCGAGGCGGCGCTCGCGACCGGTTGCGCCCGGGTCAACCTCGGCACCGCCGCCCTCGAGTCCCCGGACTGGGTCCGCTCCGCCATCGCCCGCTACGGGGACAAGGTCGCCGTCGGGCTCGACGTGCGGGGTAGGACGCTGTCGGCCCGCGGGTGGACGCAGGACGGTGGAGAGCTGTTCGAGGTGCTCGCGCGGCTCGACGCCGACGGGTGCGCGCGGTACGTCGTGACCGACGTGAAGCGCGACGGGACCCTCACCGGGCCGAACCTGTCGCTGCTGGCCAACGTGTGTGCGGCGACCACCAAGCCGGTCGTCGCCAGCGGGGGAGTCGCGTCGCTGGCCGACCTGGTCGCGATCGCTGGCGTTGTCGGCGTCGAGGGCGCGATCGTCGGGAAAGCGCTGTACGCCGGCGCCTTCACCCTCCCGGAAGCCCTC
>JAYTHM010000569.1:0-2727 GCA_043732645.1 Frankiales bacterium | reverse complement strand
AGGGACTCTGGGACAGTGGTCCGATGACAGAGCTGCTGACCGACCCCGCTGGCACCCGAGAAGAGCGGGACGTCCTCGATGTCGCGCGCGAGCAGGTGCTCGGCCAGGGCGTCGGCCTGACCGAGGCGCAGGCGCTGCAGTGCCTGCTGCTGCCCGACGACCGACTGTCCGACCTTCTGGAGCTCGCGCACGAAGTACGGATGCGCCACTGCGGCCCGGAGGTGGAGGTCGAGGGGATCGTCAGCCTCAAGACCGGTGGCTGCCCCGAGGACTGTCACTTCTGCAGCCAGTCCGGCCTGTTCCCCACCCCCGTCCGGGCCGCGTGGCTCGACATCCCTTCGCTGGTGAAGGCCGCCGTCGAGACCGCCGCGACCGGCGCCACCGAGTTCTGCATCGTCGCCGCTGTCCGCGGTCCGGACGCCAAGCTCATGGAGCAGGTCCGTGCGGGGGTCGCCGCGATCCGCGAGGCCGTCGACATCCAGGTTGCGTGCTCGCTCGGGATGCTGACCCGGGAGCAGGTCGACGACCTGACCGCGATGGGCGTGCACCGCTACAACCACAACCTCGAGACGGCCCGCTCGCACTTTCCAAACGTCGTCACCACCCACACCTGGGAAGAGCGCTTCCAGACGCTCCGCATGGTTCGCGAGGCCGGCATGGAGGTCTGCTGCGGCGGCATCCTCGGCATGGGCGAGACGCTCGAGCAGCGCGCCGAGTTCGCCGCTCAGCTTGCGACGCTCGAGCCCGACGAGGTCCCGCTGAACTTCCTCAACCCCAGGCCCGGCACGCCGTTCGGCGACCTCCCGGTCCTCGACGCCAACGACGCCCTCCGCGCGATCGCGGTCTTCCGCCTGGCCCTCCCTCGGACGATCCTGCGCTTTGCCGGCGGCCGCGAGATCACCCTCGGTGACCTCGCGAAGGACGGCATGCTCGGCGGCATCAACGCCGTGATCGTCGGCAACTACCTGACGACGCTGGGCCGTCCGGCTACCGAGGACCTCGCCATGCTGAGCGACCTCAAGATGCCGCTCAAGGGCCTGTCGCAGTCCCTCTGATGGGTCTGGTCGAGCGCGATCGCCGGGTCCTCTGGCACCCCTACGCATCGACCATGGCGTCACCGCTTTTCGGGGTGGTCGACGCCTCCGGGGTAACTCTCACCCTGGAGGACGGTCGCACCGTCACCGACGGCATGTCGTCGTGGTGGGCCGCCATCCACGGCTACCGCCACCCTGTGCTGGACATGGCCCTGAAGGCGCAGGTCGACCGGTTCGCGCACGTGATGTTCGGCGGCCTCACGCACGCCCCGGCGGTCGAGCTCGCGGAGCTGCTGGTGTCGATTGTCGACCCGTCCCTCACCCGCGTCTTCTTCGCCGACTCCGGGTCGGTCGCGGTCGAGGTCGCCCTCAAGCTGGCGGTCCAGGCGACCGCCCGACCGCGGGTCCTGACGGTGCGTGGCGGCTACCACGGCGACACCGCCGGAGCGATGTCGGTGACCGACCCCGACGGCATGCACGGGATGTTCCGGGGGCACGTCGTCGAGCAGGTCTTCGTGCCGCAACCGCGCCCCCTGTACGACGAGGCGCTGGTGGACGGCGACCTCGACGTGTTGGCGAAAGCCCTCGCGCAGCAGGACTTCGCGGCCGTGATCATCGAGCCCATCGTGCAGGGTGCCGGCGGCATGCGGTGGTACTCCCCCGCCTACCTGCGCGGCCTGGTAGAGCTCGCCCACGCGCACGGGGTGCTCGTGGTCTTCGACGAGATCGCGACCGGTTTCGGGCGGACCGGTGAGCTGTGGGGAATGGACCACACCGGCCCCGGGGCCACAGTGCCGGACATCGTGTGCCTTGGCAAGGCCCTCACCGGCGGCACCATGACGATGGGCGCGGTGCTCTGCACGGATGAGGTCGCGGACCGGGTCTGCGCCGACGGCGGGAGCTTCATGCACGGGCCGACGTTCATGGCCAACCCTCTCGCCTGCGCGGTCGCAAAAGCCTCCGTGCAGCTGCTCCTGGACCAGGACTGGCGCGGGACGGTGGCCCGGATCAACGCCTCCTTGGAGAGCGGCCTGGCGCCGGCCCGGGACCTACCGGGCGTCGCCGACGTCCGGGTCCTTGGAGCCATCGGGGTCGTGGAGCTCGAGCAGCCCTGTGACATGGCGGTCCTGCAACCGAGGCTGGTCGACGAGGGGGCGTGGGTGCGGCCCTTCGGCCGGCTGGTCTACACGATGCCGCCGTACATCTCGACCGAGTCGGACCTGGCTGCCGTGACCGGAGCGATCGTGCGGTCCCTGTCGTGAGGGGGCCTGCCGATGAGGTGCTTCGGCGACGGTGACCCGCTGTACGAGCCGTACCACGACACCGAGTGGGGACGGCCACAGCGCACGGAGCGAGAGCTGTACGAGAAGGTCTGCCTCGAGGGGTTCCAGGCCGGGCTCGCGTGGATCACGGTCCTGCGCAAGCGGCAGGCCCTGCGTGAGGTGTTCCTGGGCTTCGACCCGGAGCTCGTCGTCGACGTCGACCTCGAACCGCTGCTGCTGGACGCCCGGCTGATCCGGGCCCGCGCCAAGCTGCAGGCCTGCGTCATCAACGCGCACGCAACGATCGCGCTGCGGTCCGATGGCGGGCTGGTCGACCTCATCTGGGCCTACCGCGACGACACCCCGACACCGCGCACCTGGAAGGACGTGCCCGCAACGACTCCCGGGTCGATGGACCTGTCCAAGGTCTT
>JAYTHM010000568.1:0-2728 GCA_043732645.1 Frankiales bacterium | reverse complement strand
GAGCAGCGCGCTCCCTGCCCCTGCACACAGGTACGGTCCAACCCCTTTTCTGATCTCCTGATCGACGCGACCCGCGCTTGGTGCACGACCCTGCGACGGCGCTGGCCCACCCCAGGTTCCTTACGGCCCGTGCGATCCGTGAGCCAACTGGCTAGCATGCGTGCATGGCGGTTCCCGGACCTACCACCCAGCGCTACATCGACGGCTTGGCCGGCAACATGCTGCGTCTGGCACGAGCGCAGCGCGACTGGTCCCAGCGCCGGCTTGCCGAGGCGGCAGGGGTCCCAGTCTCCACGGTGGCCCGGATTGAGTCCGGCGCCAGGCAGCCCTCGCTGGTGACGATCAGCCGGCTGCTGGCCGCAGCGGGCCTGGAACTGCGGGCTCGGCTCGAGCCCTACGACGACCACGACGACGTCCTGGACGCCCGCCAGGCTGCCCTGACTCCGAAGGAGCAGGCTCAGCGCGCTGTCGCGTTCGAGCAGACCAGCCAGGTCCTCGCCGAGGCCCGCCGGGCCGCGACCGCCAGCCGGTGAGCGGCGAGACGGGCGTGCCGCTGGACGCCCCGGCGCTGCTGGAGGTCCTGGAGCGTCACCGGGTGCAGTACGTCGTAGTAGGCGGCTACGCGGCCGAGCTGCACGGCTCGCTGCGCCGAACTGTCGACGTCGACGTGGTGCCGCGCACGACGGCGGACAACCTCGACCGGCTGGCAGCCGCCCTGCGCGAGCTCCAGGCCACGATCAGGACCGGCGATCCTGCCGGCGGCCTGCCATTCTCGCCGTCGGGGGAGGCGATGGTCGGGATGACCATGCTCAACCTCGTCACCCTCCACGGCGAGCTGGACCTGAACTTTACGCCGTCGGGCACCGCCGGCTACGAGGACCTCCACACCGACGCCACCACCTTTGACGTCGGCCGGGTCCAGGTCCAGGTCGCGTCGCTGGCCGACGTCATCCGGTCCAAGACCGCTGCCGGCCGGCCGAAGGACTTCGCCGCCCTACCCGAACTGCACCAGCTCGCCGGCAGCAGTACCGGCAATGCCGGCGCCGCTCTGGAAGCCGCCCCTCGGTCAGCCAGCGAGCTGGCCCGGGCCGGCCACCCCGACCCCGTCGAGCCGGTCACCACTGAGGAACTCGCTCAAGCCCGCATCGACGCCGCCCGGAAGCACGCCGCGGCGTCCAGGGGCAACAACGCCGACCGGAGACCGCCGCAGTCCCCACGGTGACGGTCAAGCTCGAAGCTCACAGCGCCCCGTCGACCGCGCCGCCAGCGCGGTGGTCGGGCCACCCAGGCCCGGATCAGCCAGGACCCCGCGCCTGCAGAGCCAGCCGACCTAGCCCAAGGACCACGCGGCTCGCCCTTCCCAAGATTGTTCAAGATCGTTTGTCACCGGGCCCCCTCTGAACGCACCTACCCAGTAGTGACGGGCCGAGCTGCCTGGTGCGGCACAGCATCCGTCGTCGCGGGTGCCAGGCCTGGCCTGTGGACGACGGGGGTTGTCCACCGATCGCTGCTCGGGCCGTCCTCGAGCAGGCGCGTGCTCTCAGAGTGGACGCGGGCCCGCCCGGGGCCGATCGCCCATCACTGGAGGTTGCTGTGCCCGAGTCCGACCACTCCACGTCCCGCCCGACATCTGACCGCCCGTCATCTGACCGCCCGTTTGTTTCTGATCTGCACGACCTGCTGGAGCCGACCGGGCTGCTGGCCAGCGACCAGTGGCCGCCGGATCCGCTCCCGCCGCTGGAGCACGACCGGCAGGTCCTTGCCTGGCTGCAGTGCTCACCGGAGCTCGGCCATGAGGTCACCGGCTACATCTGCGACGCGCTGCTGGACTGGTCGCTGCACGGCGGCCGCCCCTACCCGGACATGGCGCTGCCCGACGCCGGACCGCGGTGCGACCACCTGCAGGCCCTGGGGGAGATCATCGAGCGCCTCCCGCAGCGCATCATCGAGGCCGAGGGCGTCGCGGCGAAGCTCGAGCTGGGGCGGGCCGGCCGGCTGCTGAGCCGCGCGTCCTGGGCCGCGTTTGACCCGCAGGCTGTCCGGGAAACCGTGGACCGCGAGCTGCTCATGACGATGCCGTGGCTGGCCGGCTCGCCCGCGCCGTACGTGCTGCCTGATGGGCGCGTGCTGTGACCGGCTGGGGTCAGCACCTGGACGACCTGGCTGCCGCGACCGCCGGTCTGCTGGGGGTCGACACGGTGCGCCCCACTCCGCTGACCGATACCCGCGGCACCCTGGCCAGCCGGGACGCGCTGGTGGCGCAGCTGCGTGACTTGGTCGGCGCTGTCACTGACGTCCCGAAGGTCGGCGTCGCCTGGCCGATGACGGTTTTTGACATCACCCAGCGTCCAGGCCAGGCGCTTCACCAGGCGCTGTCGGAGCTGCCCCGTTCCACAGACTTCGGGACCGCCGAGTTCGACTTCTACTTCACCAAGCACTTGCCGCACTATGAGCAGCTGTGGCGCGACGTCGCCTGGGCGTGTGTCGGGCTCGAGGGGTTCGTCGATGGCGTGGCCAAGCTGGGCGAGGAGCACGCTTGGGGGGTGCTGCGCGACGTGACCGATCTGGCGGCCGCGCTTCCGGCGCTGGACCATGGGCTGTTGGAGGCGATCCTGCCGTGGCTTAAGGGGGGTGAGGACCTGGGCGTGCCCTACCTGATGCGCACCCACCCCGCGCACGACGCGGTCCGGGTCTGCACGACCGAGATCCGGGCCCGGGTGCCGGTCGA
>JAYTHM010000567.1:0-9100 GCA_043732645.1 Frankiales bacterium | reverse complement strand
TGCCCCTGGACGGAGGGCACATCGCGGTGATCTGGTTCGAGGCGCTGCGTGACCGCATCAAGCGTGCCCGTGGCTACGTCGGCGACACCGTCCGGGTTGACTACAACAAGCTCATGCCGCTGACGTTGGCAGTCGTGGCGGTGTTTGTCGGATTCACCGTATGGGTGCTTGGGGCCGACATCGTCAACCCGATCCGGATCAACCAGTGACCGTCGGCCTCGGAATGCCCGAGATCCCGCAGCGTCTGTCTGAGCGCAAGAAGACCAAACAGCTCGATGTCGGCGGAGTCCTCGTGGGAGGCGGCGCGCCCATCTCGGTCCAGTCGATGACGACCACCGTGACGGCCGACATCAACGGCACGCTGCAGCAGATCGCCGAGCTGACGGCGACGGGCTGCCAAATCGTGCGGGTCGCCGTACCCGATCCGGTCGATGCCGAGGCGCTTGCGACGATCGTGAGGAAGTCGCAGCTGCCGGTGATTGCCGACATCCACTTCCAGAGCAAATACATCTTCGCCGCGATCGACGCCGGATGTGCTGCCGTGCGGGTCAACCCGGGCAACATCCGCGAGTTCGACGGCAAGGTCGGTGAGGTTGCCAAGGCGGCCAAGGAAGCGGGTACGCCGATCCGGATCGGTGTCAACGCGGGCAGCCTCGACAAGCGGATCATGACCAAGTTCGGCAAGGCCACGGCCGAGGCGCTGGTCGAGTCGGCGCTGTGGGAGTGCTCGCTGTTCGAGGACCATGACTTCACCGACATCAAGATCTCGGTGAAGCACAACGACCCGGTCGTGATGGTGCAGGCCTACCGGCTGCTCAGCCAGCAGTGCGACTACCCGCTGCATCTCGGGGTCACCGAGGCCGGTCCCGCGTTCCAAGGGACTATCAAGTCGGCCGTCGCGTTCGGCGCGCTGCTCGCGGAGGGGATCGGGGACACGATCCGGGTGTCGCTGTCCGCCCCTCCCGTCGAGGAGGTCAAGGTCGGCCTTCAGATCCTGGAGTCCCTCAACCTCAAGCAGCGCGGCCTGGAGATCGTCTCCTGCCCGTCCTGCGGCCGCGCCCAGGTCGACGTCTACACCCTCGCCAACCAGGTCACAGCCGGCCTCGAGGGGCTCACCGTCCCGCTGAGGGTGGCTGTGATGGGTTGCGTCGTCAATGGTCCAGGTGAGGCTCGCGAGGCCGACCTGGGGGTCGCGAGCGGTAACGGCAAGGGCCAGATCTTCGTCAAGGGCGTCGTTATCAAGACCGTTCCGGAGGCGCAGATCGTCGAGACCCTCATCGAGGAGGCCCTGCGCCTCGCCGAGGACTACGACGGTCCGTCGGGTGCACCCATGGTGTCCGCCTGAACGTCGGCCGGATCCGCCGTACTCTCGGGGCGTGCTGAGGAGTGGCCTGTGCTGAGGACCTCGGGGACGCGGCTGCTCGATGCCCGGGACCTCGACGAGGTGCGTGCCCTGGTAAACCGAGACCCGGTGGCCGACGTCTTCGTGGCGTCCCGGCTCGATGCCTGCGGCCTGGACGCCTGGCGCCTCGGCGCGGAGGTTTGGGGCTACGGCGAGCGGGGCCGACTGGAGTCGCTGTGCTACTCCGGAGCCAACCTGGTGCCCGTGCAGGCGAGCTCGGACGCCGTGCGGGCCTTCGCCGAGCGGGCCCGTCGCCAGGGCCGTCGGTGCTCGTCGATCGTGGGTTCCGCACTCGCCGTACAGGAGCTGTGGCAGCTGCTGATGCCGCACTGGGGCTGGGCGCGTGACGTGCGGGGGCAGCAGCCGCTGATGGCGATCGACGACGACCCCGCGGTAGAGTCCGATCCTCAGGTGCGGCTCGTCCAGCCACACGAGGTCGACCTGCTGATGCCTGCGTGCGTGGCGATGTTCACCGAGGAGGTGGGTGTCTCGCCGCTCGCCGGTGACGGCGGCATGCTCTACCGCGCCCGTGTCGAGGAGCTGATCGCCCAGGGCCGCGCCTGGGCCCGCATCCAGGATGGCGTGGTGCTGTTCAAGGCCGAGATCGGAGCCACTACCGCGCAGGTGTGCCAGGTCCAGGGCGTCTGGGTGCACCCCTCCATGCGCGGCCGCAGCCTCGGTACGGCGGGGACGGCCGCCGTCGTCGAGCAGGCGAGGGCGTCAGTGGCCCCTGTGGTGTCGCTGTACGTGAACGACTACAACGTCGCGGCCCGGCGGGCGTATGAGAAGGTCGGGTTTCGGGAAGTTGGCGTCTTTGCCAGCGTCCTGTTCTAACGTCCCAGATGTTGGGACGGCCGTCCTGAGTGCTGTTCGTCACGCCACGTCGGGCTTGCGCCGGAGAAGGTCCTGGGCAAAAGTGCGCCAGCGGCGTCGTACGCCTGGCGCAACCCCCTGCAACGCAGCCCGCAACGGAAAACAGGTGCCCCTCGTGACGCTCTCCCTCAAGCCCGGCACCGCGTGGGCCGACGTTTACGCCCGAGCCCGGTCAATCGCCCCTGAGGCCTTCGACGCCGACCGCATCCTGAACCTCGCCGGCGGCGAGTGGAAGCGCAGTGGGGTCCCGGGGGAGCACGTCACTCCGGTCGACGGCACCTCGATCGAGGGTCCGCCCCGGATCACGCACGACGACGCCGTGACCGCGGTCGCGCAGGCCGCCGATGAGCACAAGGCGTGGGGCGCGGTCGACCTTGACGAGCGCAAGGCTCGCGTCAAGGCCGCCGTCGATGAGATGCGCGAGCACCGCGAGACCCTTGCCCTGTTGCTGGTCTGGGAGATCGGCAAGCCGTGGCGACTCGCCTGCGCCGACGTCGACCGGGCCCTCGACGGCGTCGAGTGGTACCTGCAGGAGATCGAGCGCCAGCTCGACGGCCGGCGTCCGCTGCCCGGCCCGGTGTCCAACATCGCGTCCTGGAACTACCCGATGTCGGTCCAGGTCCACGCCGAGCTGGTTCAGTGCCTGGCCGGCAACGCGGTGGTCGCCAAGACCCCGTCGCAGGGCGGTTTCCACTGCCTGACCCTGGCCCACGCGATCATGCGCCGCCAGGGCCTGCCCGTGACGCTGCTGTCCGGTGTCGGCTCGACCCTCGGGGACGCCCTGATCAGCGCCCCCGAGATCGGCGCGCTGGCCTTCGTCGGTGGCCGCGCCAACGGTCGCAAGGCCGCCACGACCCTTGCCGACACGGGCAAGCGGCACTTCCTTGAGCAGGAGGGCCTCAACGCCTGGGGCATCTGGGACTTCAGCCAGTGGGATGACCTCGCCGCCCACCTGAAGAAGGGTTTCGAGTACGCCAAGCAGCGCTGCACCGCGTACCCCCGGTACGTCGTCCAGCGGCAGTTGTTCCCGGAGTTCTTAGAGGCCTACTTGCCGGTCGTGCAGTCCCTGAAGTTCGGGCACCCGCTGGCAGTCGAGACCTCCTTTGACCCGCTGCCCGAGCTCGACTTCGGGCCGGTCATCCACGCCACCAAGGCCGCGGAGCTACGCGAGCACTACGCCGCCGCGATGGCCGGTGGCGGCATCCCGCTCCACCACGGCTCGCTCGAGGACGGTCGCTTCCTCGACGGCCAGGACACCGGCGCGTACGTGGCGGCCGCGGCTGTCCTGAACCCAGCCTCAAACTGGGCGCTGCATCATGCGGAGCCGTTCGGGCCGCTCGACAGCGTCATCATCGTTGACACCGAGTCCGAGTTGCTGGCTGCGATGAACGCCTCCAACGGCTCCTTGGTCGCCTCCGTCGCGACCGACGACGCCGACTTCGGCGCCCGAGTGGCCGAGCAGCTGCAGGCCTTCAAGGTCGGCCTCAACAAGCCCCGTTCGCGAGGCGACCGCGAGGAGGTCTTCGGGGGCCGCGGGGCGTCCTGGAAGGGTGCCTTCGTCGGTGGTGACCTGCTCGTGCAGGCCGTGACCGAGGGCCCCGAAGGCGAGCAGCTCTACGGCAACTTCCCCGGCTACTCGCGCAGCCCTGAGAAGGTCTGACCCCCGGCCCCACCGCTCCGAGCGGGACTCAGCGGGCCGTGACGCCGTCGATGCGCTGTCGGAGCAGGTCGGCGTAGCCGGTGTGGCGGGCGTACTCGGCGATCATGTGAACGTAGACGAAGCGCAGCGAGTAGACGTCCTCGCCGACCAAGAACTCGTCGTCGAGCGACAGCAGATCAGCGGCGGCAGGCGCGCTTCGTATCTGGTCGAGCAAGCGGGTGTGGTCCTCGCGGGGCTCGGCGACCACAAGGGCCTCGAAGTCGGCGTCCCTTCCGAGGAAGGGGTCATACAGGGTGGGCAGGTCCTCACGGGAGGCGCGCTGGCGGAACCACGTGCGATCGACCTTCGCGAGGTGGCGCAAACAGGCCGAGCAGCGTGAGAGTCGACGGCGGCGCCGACGCCAGGGCGAGCTGCTCGGCGCTCAGACCGGCGCAGATGTTGAACATCGTGACACCCTGCCAGTCGAGGTAACCGGCTAGGACGGCCCGCTCGTCTCCCGAGATGGCGCCATCGACGGTCGGAGGAGCCGGCACCGTCCAGGTCATCGGACCATCCTGCTCCATGGGACCTGAGGCAGGAAGCGATGAGTGCGGCAGTCGTGTCGACGGCGACACGCTTCACCGGTGAGTTGCTCACAGCCGACCGCGAGGACCGTTGAGCACGTACCTCGGCACCTTGGCGCCCGCCAAGCTCATCCGCGCCGAACATGAGTCCGAAGCGCTGCGCGCCTGGTTCGGAAGCCCACAGAGTGCCGGTGGACGATGACGTGGCGGCCCCACTACGGGATCGTCCACCAGTTGCCGCCGCTGACTAAGACGCTCTTGTCGTCGAACCTTGCCTGGGGGGTGCTGGACACGTCCCTTCCCGCTACCCGGGACGGGGTCGAGGTGAACGTTTATCGGGCACCACCCCGGATGGCGTCGTGGCCCGAGTCCGTGGAACCCTGTCCACATGCGAGACGTCGAGGTCGACCCCGTCCTGCGCAGCGTCGAGTGGCTGCTGGTCTTCGGTGCCGTGGTATGGCTGGTGATGTTTCTGACCAGCGTCATGGAAGGCAGTGACCTGGTTGTGCACGAGGTGCTGACCGGGCTGGCCGTCCTACTGTTCCGCCGTCGCCGTCGCCGTCGCTGACGCCTGGACACGTGAGCGGCGGGGGCCGGGCTGCCGCCTGTCCTCGTCCCCCCTGGACGCATGACGGCCCGGCTGCTCCACGAGGGGGCGGCCGGGCCGTCGTACGTCAGGCTGTTAGCCCTTGCGCTTGCTGACTTCGTCGGTGAACCCACGCCGCCGTCGTCGCCGGGATCACCGCCGCGCTGGGAGTGGGGGCGGTCTCCGACGTGGTCGCGCTCGAGACCCGCAAACACGCCCAGCAGCAAGCGACCGCCGCCGCTGGGCCGTTAGGTAAGAGAGTCGTTCTAAAGCCCGACGCTGTGGACGTGGAGGTAATCACCGTCGATGACAGAGACGCTGACGCGATCATGACGTCCCTTGGCCAGTTGACCCGATTGCCAAAGACAGCTGAAAAGTCAACGCTCGTTCACAATCTCACGAGGAAGTGACCGAGCTCATCTAGCGGCCCGCCCTGACAGGATGTTGATCTGTGTTTGCAGAGTGAAGCTCGGGCTGACTCGCATGAGGTGGAGTCGGGTAACCCGCCCCCTAACGCATCTCCGAGAGCATTCTGAAGCTGAGAATGCTCTCGGAGATGCGCTACCGGGCTTGGGCAGTGGGCCTAGGGAGGGAAGGCCGCGGAGGTCGACGACGGCTCGGCGGGCAGCCACTAGCGGCCGTTGTTGGACTCAAGGCATTCGCGGATCAGGTGTGTGTAGGTATCCACGTCGTACGCGGCTCGTTGCGCGTCAGCCAGACCAGGGTCCCGGCTCCGGCCTCATGCGTCTTTCCCCCTTGGCGGACAGTTAGAACACCCTCGATGGTGTAGATCGCCTCGTCCTCCCGCGTGTGCACATGCAAGCCCGGTCCCGAGGACTGGGGACTGGGGACTGGGGACTGGGGACTGGGGACTGGGGACTCAGTACGGCCTCGCCAGAGGCGACCTGTCCCGCGGTGCTGTCTCCTCCTGCGAGCGTTAGCCACGGCGGTCCGTCAGGGTTACGTGTGGCAGTGAAGGGGCTGCTGAAGGTCACGAACAACTTCCTCTCACCACGCTGACGCCAGTCGCGATGGGATCTGGACGAGCCCGAACCCTGCCCCCAAACGCTGTCAGGAGCCAGCGGCCGATGCCGTTTCCTTGACAGCGGGTAGCCGCATAACCTCGGGCGGCGCGAGGAGCAGCGCATAGCCTCGGTGGCGACGAGGAGAACGCCTCTTCGGCCTTCGGCGGCCGTCGCTCACCCCGTGAGGTGAGGAATGCCTGGTCTCCGCCCGCCGGGCGCCTGCGGAGCCGGCTGGGACTGCTTCGTTCGTGGAGGCCCGCCAGCCAGCCCTCGCGTCGGGGCCTGGTCGTGAACGGGCGTGTCCCCACTTCGGGGGCCCTTCCGACACGCAACGCCCGCTTGGCGTCCACCCACAGCATGCCCAGGCAGACCACACTTACGTTCTGAGGGGGCCGTCTTGCCCTCGATTTGGCCCCATCCATCTCACCTTGCTGGCGAACTCAGGGGCCGACGAGAACCCCAGCCGGTACAACGGATGCGGGCGCCCATCCGGGGCCGTGCAGCAGGTAGCCGCCCCGGTCCCGCCAAGAAGCGCACGCCCGGAGATCCGCGAGCAGTGCGACGTACTCGTGGCTCGCAACGTGCAGCGGGTTGAAGGAGGTGAGGTTCTTGGTGAGCCCGTAGACGACCCGCTCGGCCTCGGGCTCGAAGGTGCCAAACATCCGGTCCCAGATGATGAGGATCCCGCCGTAGTTCCGGTCGAGGTACTGCGCTTGCGAGCCGTGGTGGACACGGTGGTGCGAGGGCGTGTTGAAGACGTACTCGATGGGCGACCACAGCCGTGAGATCGCTTCGGTGTGGATCCAGAACTGGTAGAGAAGGTTGATCGACCAGGACGCCAGGATCAGCTCTACGGGCACCCCGAGCAGGGCGACGGGCAGGAAGAACAAGACGGTGTACTCCCCGGTCCAGGTCTGCCGTAGCGCCGTCGAGAGGTTGTAACGCTGGGAGCTGTGGTGGATGACGTGCGAGGCCCAGAGCAGCCGGATCTCGTGCCCCGCCCGGTGGTCCCAGTAGTAGAAGAACTCGACGCCGAGCAGCGCGACGGCCCACCCGGTCCAGCCGTGACCGAGGTCGAGGGGGCTCAGGCGGGCCACTGCGGCGAGCAACAGGACCTCCACGAACCGCCACAGCCCGTTGACGACCAGCGACCCCATCCCCATCGCGAGCGAGGTGCGGGAGTCGCGTCGGTCGTAGCCGAGCAGCCGCCCCTCCTGCGCCTGCCCGGCGCGGGTGACGGCAAGCTCGAGCCCCATCAGGAGCAGGAACGCGGGGACCGCCAAAAGCAGGATCGCATCAGCCATGCGCTCAGAGTGGCAGATAAAAAGTGACCTGTCATTATCTTTGGAGGACGAGGCTTTCCAAGGCGTTCAGGATGACGTCGTGGGAGCTGTCCATCACGGCCGCGCCGATCGACGCACCCTGCACCGCAGCGAGGGCCAGCTCCACGAACGACGCGAAGCCCGGCAGCGCCACCAGAGCCGGGTCGATCACGCTCCCGGCGATCCGCTGCAGGTTGGCGCGATGGGCCGGCTCGATGCGTGCCAGGGCGGCCGCGAGGTCCGCGTCGGTGCGGGCCGCGACGTAGAGCTCGACGGCGGCCTGCAGGTCCGGCTGCCGGTAGGTCGCCCACAGGGCCTCCAGGGCCTCGCGGGCCCCGACGCCACCGGTCCGCTCGGCGAAAGCCGCCTCGTAGGCCGTGGTGACCCGACCCAGCAGATGCGCAGCCGCGTCGGCGAGCAGCTCGCCCTTGGTCGGCCAGTAGCGGAAGAGGGCCCCTTGGCTGACGCCTGCGCGGCGGCAGACCTCCGTGGTCGAGGTTCCTGCGTACCCGACGGCGACGAGCGCTTCAACGGTCGCGTCCAGCACCTTCGCCTGGGTGGAGGCGCGACGTTCGGCCTGAGTGCGGGTCACCGGCTCACCCTACGGAGTCACACCGATTGCACCGGTCACAACCGGTCACACTTCGGCGAGGAGCTCCTTCTTCATGGCCTTCAGGTTGATGCCGGCAGGGGTGGGCCAACCCAGCTCCATCTCACGAAGCGTCTCGAGCATCAGGTGGCTGACGGCCCAGTCGCGGTACCACTTGCGGTCAGCGGGGATCACGTACCACGGAGCGACGTCGGTGCTGCACTTGGTGAGCGCATCGAGGTAGGCGGTCTGATAGTCATCCCAGCGGTGTCGCTCGGGGATGTCGGCGGTCCCGACCTTCCAGTGCTTCGTCGGCTCCTCCAGGCGTTCCAGCAGCCGTGCCCTCTGCTCGTGCTTCGACAGATGCAGGAAGACCTTGAGGACGGGGCAGCCAGCGGCCACGACCCGCTTCTCGAAGGCGTTGATGCGGCTGTAGCGGCGACCCCAGGTCGCCCGGGGAACCGAGTTGTGCACGCGGACCACCAGCACGTCCTCGTAGTGCGAGCGGTTGAACACCCCGAGCTGGCCGGACTGGGGCAGCGCGTTCGTGATGCGCCACAGGAAGTCGTGTGCCAGCTCGTCCGTCGTCGGCCGCTTGAAGGAGGTGATCCGCACCCCGGCCGGGTTGACCTGGCCGACCACACGCTTGACGGTGCCGTCCTTGCCGCTGGCGTCCATGCCCTGCAGGACCAGCAGGAGCTTCTTGGTGCCACCCACGCTGCCGTTGGCGAACAGCTTCTCCTGCAGCTCGGCCATCTCCGGACCGATCGTCACGAGGTCGACCCTCGCCTTGCTCTTGCCGCCCTTGAAGCCAGGGGTGTCGCCCGGATCGGGGAGCGTCCCGTCAAAGCGCAGGATGGTCCTGATGTCCATGGGTGTCCTCTCAGCGGGCGCTTGCCAACCCGTACACCAGCAGGTCGATGCGGGTGCCGTCCACTACTACGGCGTCGCAGACGTCGCGCGCCACCTGCGCGACTTCGTCTACCGAGCGCGCACCGTGCAGGCACAAGGCCCGCGCCAGCTTGCCCTTGGTCCATTTGTTGTCGTGGCTGACGACGGTGCGCCTGCCGCCCTCGTCCC
>JAYTHM010000566.1:0-9101 GCA_043732645.1 Frankiales bacterium | reverse complement strand
ACCAGGTCGAACGGTTCTTCGCCTACGTCACCGCCGACCTCCTCGTCCGCAACGACCACCGCTCCGTCCAGGCCCTCGAGAAAGACATCCGCGAACGGATCAAAGCCTAAAACGACAACCCCCAGCCCTTCATCTGGACCAAATCCGCCGATCAGATCCTGGTCTCACTCGGGCGACTTCTTCAACGAACTACTGGCGCAGGACACTAGGCGGGGATGGCAATGGCTAGCAGCGGCCACTCCCGCCGACCGCCCCCTTGTGTCCTAGCCCCCACGCTGGCCCAAGGGGGCGAACCCTAGGACGCAAGGGAGGGGCCCGGCAGCAACGGTCGCGCTTCGTAGTGCGTGGGTGACTCATAGTGGAATATTTGCTCATCCCACTGCCCCGCACCGCCTGACCGTCACCTCCACGGTCAGCGGGCGGTCCAGGCGAGCAACTGCTGAGCCGTCCAGGTGTTGACGACCCGGTCGGCCGTCACGCCGGTGAGATAGGCCCGCTCGCAGCCCAGTTCCTGCCAGGCGAGCTGCCCGGGGGCGTGCGCGTCGGTGTCGATCGCAACCGAGCAGCCGGCCTCGACCGCCAGGCGCAGCAGGCGCTTCGGCGGGTCGAGGCGTTCGGGCCGGCTGTTGACCTCGACGGCCACCCCGAACTGCGCGCAGGCCGCGAAGACGAGGTCAGCCTCGAAGGCGGACTCGGGACGCTTCTTCTCCCTCACCATCCGGCCAGTGCAGTGCCCGAGAACGTCGGTCTGCGGGTTGCTGATCGCGGCGACCATCCTCGGTGTCATATCGGCGGAGTCCATCCGAAGCTTGGAGTGCACCGATGCCACGACGAGGTCGAGCTCGGCCAGCAGCTCGGGCTCCTGGTCGAGGGTGCCGTCCTCGTTGATGTCGCACTCGATCCCGGTGAGAACCCGGAAGGGTCGCTCGCCCTGGGCAGCCTCCGCGCCAAGGCGCTCGTTCAGCTCACGCACCACGTCGAGCTGGGCGCGCAACCGCTCCGCGGTCAGGCCACGAGCGACCTTGAGCCGTGGCGAATGGTCGGTCAGTACCATCCACTCGTGGCCCAGATCCCTTGCAGCACAGGCCATGTGCTCGATCGGCGAGCCGCCGTCACTCCAGTCGGAGTGGACATGGCAGTCCCCTCGGAGCGCCGCACGCAGGGCAGCGGCACCCTCGGAGACCGGCGTACCACCGAGGGAGGACACGCGACGCAGGTAGTTGGGCTCCTCGCCCGCCAGGGATTCGCTGATCACCAGTGCCGTGACCGAGCCGATCCCCGGGAGCTCACCGAGGCTGCCCTCGTCCGCGCGCCCTTGGAGCTCGGCGCGGCTCAGGCCGTCGACGACAGCTGCGGCCGCGCGAAAGGCCCGCACCCGGTACGTCGGCTCGAGCGCGCGCTCCAGGCAGAACGCGATCGCCCGCAGGTCAGCCCCCGGCTCCCGCATGAGCGGAGCCTCTCATAGCCGGTAGACGGTGAGCGCCCGCGACGCCGCCCGCAGGACCAGGCGTCTGGTCGGCTCCGTCACCTCGTCAGCCGGGTCCGGGAGAACCGGCGGGTCGCATCGATGAGGCGCACGTCGATGCAGCCGTCATCCATCCGCTCGCGCCAGGACGGAGCGAAGCCCGCCCGGTGGTAGCGACCGTTGCCCGCGAACAGCGTCCACAGCCGCCGGTCGACGCCGTCGACGGTGACCTCCAGCGCCTCGGCGCGGCGCATGACGCGGGCAGTCGCGAGCGCCATCGCCGGCCACTTGCCCATCCGCTCCTCGTGCCGCTCCCGCTCCTTCACCAGCTCCAGATAGACCCCGAGTGCGAAGGTGTTGAGGAAGTAGTCGCCGTCCCCGTCCGGCGAAGCAGACCCGACGGACACCTGTACGGCGGAGCCGCACCGGATCGCCTCCTCCGGGCCGGTGATGCCGAGCTCCCCGGCGAAGTGGTTGAGGGTGCCGCCAGGAAAGACGGCCAGCGGCAGGCCCGCCTCCAGGGCGATGCCGGCCGCGCAGCTCAGCGTCCCGTCGCCGCCCATCGCCCCCAGGACGGTCGCCCTGGCAGCGGCCTTATGCAGGGCATCCTCGAGGTCGTCGCCGACCTTGACCACCTCAGCCTTCGGCAGCTGCTCGGCGAGCAGCGCCTGGACGGCGTCCGCCCGGTCGACCGAGCCCCCGCCGGTGTTGATCACCAGGACCAGGCCATCACCGTCGGTGAGGGCCGGGGCGTCGGCGGTGCTCCGGCCGACGGCGGGGCGGGCGGGCTTGGCCGGCCAGGCTCGCTTGACCGCGACGGCGCAGGCGGCGCCGAGGGCGAGCCCGGCGACCACGTCGCCCGGGAAGTGCACCCCGGTGCGCACCCGCCCGTAGGCGACCCCGGCGGCGAGGACCCCGACCGGAGCGGCGAGCAGCCGTTGCTCCAGCGCGACGCCAACCGCGAAGGCTGCGGCGCTCGCGCTGTATCCGCTGGGGATGGAGCTGGTCGAGGGCTGCCGGAACAGCTGGCGTGGCATGGGCACCGGGATCAACGACGGCCGGATCCGCCGGGCGGCGCGCTTGGCCGGCACGTTGGCCAGCGCGCTCGCCAGCAGCAGCGATGACAGCCCGCGAACGGCGGCGCGGCGCTGTCCTGCGCCGGCCAGGACGCCGGCCACGCCGAACCAGAGCAGCCCATGGTCGGCGCTGTGTGTCAGTGGTGGCAGCACCCGGTCCAGGACCGGGGACTCACGGAGGGCTGCCTGGCGGAACAGGCGGCGGTCGAGGGCGTCCAGGCGCGCCCAGGTCGTGATCATGCCATGGGGCCTGCCCCTAGACGACCTGGTGCAACCAGGTCACCGGCGCGCCCTCGCCGGCCTCGCGGTAGGGCTCGAGCTCGTCGTCCCAGGCACTGCCCAGCAGGGCGTCGATGCCATGCGCGAGCTGCGGTCCCTGGGCGGTCGCCAGCAGGGTGCGCAGCCGGTCCTCCCCCACGACGATGTCGCCGTTGGCGCCGATCATCGTGCGGTAGACGCCGAGGTCCGGCGTGACGCTGTACCGCTCGCCGTCGTTGCCCGCGCTGGCGCTTTCGGTCACCTCGTACCGGAGTAGCTTCCAGCTCTTCAGGGCTGCCGCGATCCTGCCCGCCGTCCCGGTGCGGCCACGCCAGGCGGACTCGGCGCGCAGCGTGCCGTCCTCGGCAGGCTGCGCAGTCCAGGTGAGGGAGACCCTGGTGCCGAGCTCACTGGCGACGGCCCACTCGACGTGCGGGCACAACGCAGGGGGGCAGGAGTGGATGAAGATCACTCCTGCCGCACTCGAGGACAGCGACACGGTTTCTCCCAAGGTCGAGGTGCGCCTTCCCCAGCGGCCTCGGTGCAGGTGGTCCCGTAGTGCTCTGCTCGTGCTGGCGTGATGATGCCACGCAGGCGGTCCCACCGCCACCACCCGTCCCACCCGACCCATTCGCGTGTCGTCAGCCCGGCCAGGTGTCGAGGGCTGTGAGCAAAGCGACCTTGGTCTCCGTAGGCGCCGCGCTGGCCTGGATCGAGCAGCGGGCCAGATCGACGAGCTCGCCGTCCGAACCCCCCAGCACCGCGTAGTTGTCGAGCAGGTCCGCCCAGAACAGCAGTGGGTCGTCGGCCCCGATCACGACCGGAACACCGGCGGCCCGCAGCCGGCGCCACGGCGAGTCCTGCACCGACGCGTGCACGTGCAGGGCCACGTTCGACACCGGGTTGACCTCGCACGCCACCTCGAGCGAGGCCATTACCTCGAGCAGGTCGGGGTCCTCCACGGCCCGCACACCGTGCCCGATGCGCTGCGCCCCGAGCCGCTCCACGGCCAACCGCACGTTGCCGGCCCCCCGCAGCTCCCCCGCATGGGGTACGGCGAGCAACCCGGCCTCGCGCGCCATCCGGAAAGCCTTCTCGAACTCGCGGGTGTCCCCTCGGGTCTCGTCGTTGGACAGCCCGAACCCAACGACGCCCTGCCCCACGAAGCGCTTCGCGACCCGGGCGAGGGTCTCGGCGTCGGCCGGGTTGCGGGTGCGGTTGCCGGCGACGACGAGGCCCGTGCCCACCCCGTGCCTACCGCCCGCGACGGCCAGCGCATCGAGCACCACCTCGACCGTGCGCTGCAGGCCGCCCAGCCGCGGCGCGTACGTCGAGGGGTCGACCTGCAGCTCGAGCCACCCCACGCCGGCCGCCGCCTGGTCCTCGACGATCTCGGTCACCAGCCGGCGTACCTCCCGTTCCCCGACGAGCAGGGCCCGCGCCGCGTCGTACAGGCGCTGGAACCTCAGCCAGCCGCGCAGGCCGGTCGCGTCGAGGTCGACGCTCGTCGGGTCGAGCAGCCCGGCCGGCAGGGTCCGGCCCTGCTCCGCGGCCAAGTCGACCAGCGTCGCGGGCCGCATTCCGCCCGTCAGGTGCAGGTGCAGGTGCGCCTTCGGCAGCGTGCGAAGGTCCCCCACCGGCCCATCGTGTCGCACCCGGTCCCTACGGTCCTGCATGGGATGATGAACGCCTTGCCGCAACACCCTTCCCGAGGAGCAGCTTGACCAGCGCAGCACCCGACCCGGGACCCCAGCAGGGGGGCTACACCGCCAAGGACCTGTCGGTCCTGGAGGGCCTCGAGGCCGTTCGCAAGCGGCCCGGCATGTACATCGGGTCGACCGACTCCAAGGGCCTGACGCACCTGGTCTACGAGATCATCGACAACGCAGTCGACGAGGCGCTCGCCGGACACTGCAACCGGGTCGAGGTCGTGCTCCACGACGACGGCTCCATCGAGGTCCACGACGACGGCCGCGGCATCCCGGTCGACGTCAACGCCAAGAGCGGACTGACCGGGGTCGAGCTGGTACTTACCAAGCTGCACGCCGGCGGGAAGTTCGGCGGCGAGGGCTACAAGACCTCTGGCGGCCTGCACGGCGTCGGGGCCTCGGTCGTCAACGCGCTGTCGGTCCGGCTGGATGCGACCGTACGCCGTGGTGGCCGGGTCCACACGATGAGCTTCCAGCGTGGGGTTGCGGGCATCTTCGACGGGAACGGTCCATGGGCCGGCTTCAGCCCGCGCGCCGGGCTGTCGGTCGCCGGCAAGGCGCCGCTGAGGCAGACCGGGACCTCCATCCGCTGGTGGCCCGACCTGCCGCTGTTCGCCAAGGGGTCCGTCGCCGACGTCACCGCGATCCGCGACCGCCTGCGGCAGACCGCCTTTTTGGTCCCTGGCTTGTGCCTGGTCGTGCGGGGGAACGGACACGAGGAGGAGATCTTCCGCTTCGACGGCGGGGTCGTCGACTTCGTCGAGCACCTCGCGCCCGACCGCGGGGTCTGCGACCCGATCCACATCACCGGCAGGGGCAACTACAAGGAGACGGTGCCGGTCCTGGATGCGCAGGGCCACCTGGTCACCACCACCGTGGAGCGGCACTGTGAGGTCGACATCGCGCTGCGCTGGGGCACCTCCTACGACACCATCAGCCAGTCGTTTTGCAACGTCGTTCGCACCGGGCACGGCGGCTCGCACCAGAACGGCTTCGAGCGGGCACTGGTCAAAACCCTCAACGAGGCTTTGCGCACCGCCAAGGTGCTGAAGGTCAAGGACGAGGATGTCGCCAAGGACGACGTGCTCGAGGGGCTCACCGCGGTCGTCACGGTCAAGGTTCCCGAGCCGCAGTACCTGGGCCAGACCAAGGACGAGCTCGGCACCACCGGGGTCAGCCGGATCGTCGCCGACGTCGTCGCCAAGGGGCTCAGGAGCGAGTTCCTCGACAACCGCCGGACCAAGGCGCAGGTCCGGACGGTCCTCGACAAGGTCCGCGCCGCGGCCCAGACCCGGCAGGCCGCGAAGGCCTCCAAGGACGCCGCCCGTCGCAAGACCGCGTTGGAGTCCTCTACCCTGCCGGCCAAGCTCGCGGACTGCCGCTCCACCGACGTCGGCCGCACCGAGCTCTGGCTAGTCGAGGGGGACTCCGCCCTCGGCACCGGCAAGCTGGCCCGCAACAGCGAGTACCAGGCGCTGCTCCCTCTGCGCGGGAAGATCCTCAACGTCCAGAAGGCCGGCGTCGGCGAGATGCTCGCCAACGCCGAGTGCGCCTCGATCATCCAGGTCGTCGGGGCCGGTACCGGCCGGACCTGCGACCCCGACCAGATGCGCTACGGCAAGATCATCATCACGGTCGACGCCGATGTCGACGGCAGCCACATCCGCTGCCTGCTCATCACTTTGTTCGCTCGCTACATGCGGCCGGTCATCGAGGCAGGACGGCTCTACGCCGCCGTACCCCCGTTGCACCGGATCGAGGTGAGCGGGTCCAAGGACCCCATCTACACCTACTCAGAAAAGCAGATGCTGCAGACCGTGAAGCGCCTCGAGGCGTCCGGCAAGCGTGTCAAGCAGCCGATGCAGCGGTACAAGGGGCTCGGTGAGATGGACCCCGACCAGCTCGCCGAGACGACCATGCACCCGGCGACGCGGACGTTGCGCCGCATCAACATCGGCGACATCGACCTGGCCGAGCACTCCCTCGAGCTGCTCATGGGCAACGAGGTCGCGCCCCGCCGCGAGTTCATCATCAACAGCGCCGGCCGTGTCGACCGCGCCACGCTCGACACCTGAGCCAGGACGACATGCCACCCCGCAAGCGCCTGACCAACAAGGCGATCCCGCCCTTCGAGGGCGACGGAATCATCCTCGACACCACCATCGTCGACGAGATCGAGAGCTCCTACCTGGAGTACTCCTACTCCGTCATCTACAGCCGGGCCCTGCCTGATGCGCGCGACGGCCTCAAGCCGGTCCACCGCCGGATCCTCTACTCCATGTACGACGCCGGGCTGCGCCCGGATCGCGCGCACGTCAAGAGTGCCCGGGTCGTCGGTGACACAATGGGCAAGTACCACCCGCACGGCGACATGGCGATCTACGACGCTCTCGTGCGGCTTGCCCAGCCCTTCTCCATGAGGGTGCCGCTGGTCGACGGGCACGGGAACTTCGGGTCTCCCGACGACTCGCCGGCTGCGGCCAGGTATACCGAAGCGCGGCTTTCCCCGGCTGCGCTGGAGCTCTTGAACGGGATCACCGAGGACACCGTCAACTTCGAGCCGAACTATGACGGCTCCGAGCAGCAGCCGTCGGTCTTGCCGGCGGCCTACCCGAACCTGCTCGTCAACGGCACGGCCGGCATCGCCGTCGGCATGGCGACCAACATGATCCCGCACAACCTCATCGAGGTCGTCGACGCCGCGCGGCACCTGCTCGACCACCCCTTCGCCGACCTCGACGACCTGATGCGGATCGTGCCCGGGCCGGACCTGCCCACCGGCGGCCAGCTGCTGGGGATGGAAGAGGTCCGCCAGGCCTACGAGACCGGGCGAGGCATCGTCCGGATGCGGGCCACCGCCGAGGTCGGTCCACTGCCCCGCGGCAAGAGCGCGATCACGGTGACGGAGCTGCCCTACGGCGTGGGCGCGGAGCGCGTCATCGCCAAGGTAAAGGAGCTCGTCAACGGCAAGAAGCTGCAGGGCATCGCCGACGTCAAGGACCTCACCGACCGGTCGGTCGGTACCAACCTGGTCTTCGAGATCAAGGCCGGCTTCAACCCACAGGCCGTCCTCGGCGAGCTCTACCACCTGACGCCCCTGGAGGAGTCCTTCGGCATCAACAACCTCGCGCTGGTCGACGGGCAGCCTCGCACGCTGGGCCTCAAGCAGATGCTCGAGGTGTTCCTGGACCACCGCCGTGACGTGATCACCCGTCGTTCGCGGTACCGCCTGCGCAAGGCGGAGGAGCGCGCCCACCTGGTGGAGGGCCTGCTGCTTGCGCTGGCCAACATCGACGAGGTCGTCCACATCATCCGGTCGAGCCCCGACGTGGCCGTGGCCCGCGAGAGCCTGATGGACCGGTTCGGCTTTACCGACGTGCAGGCCGGCTACGTGCTGGACATGCAGCTACGGCGGCTGGTCGCCCTCGAGGTCGAGAAGCTCGAGGCCGAGCTGACCGAGCTCCGGGCCACCATCGCCGGGCTGCTCAAGATCCTCAACGACCCAGAGGTCCTCAAGGGGGTCCTGGGCGACGAGCTGATCGCTGTCGCCGAGGAGCACGGCACCCCCCGTCGTACCGTGCTCGTCGGGGGGGATCTCAAGGCGCTCGTCACCCGCCGCGCCTCCGACCTCGAGGTCGCCGACGCCCCCTGCGATGTCCTGCTGTCGAGCACCGGACTGCTCGCTCGCACCCCGGTCCACGAAGGCGAGACGCAGGCCGGCGGGCGGCGGCACCGGCACGACGTCATCACCGCCACCGCCCGTACGACGACCCGTGGCCACCTCGGACTGCTGACCACCGCCGGCCGGATGGTGCGCGTCAGCGTGCTCGACATCCCCGAGGTCCCCGCCGTCACGACGGGAGCGATCTCGCTGCGCGGTGGCGCCTCGGCCGCTGAGTTCCTCAACCTCGAGCGGGGCGAGCGGGTGGTCGGTCTTGCGGCGATCCGCGAGGACGGCCCGGGCCTCGCGCTCGCGACCCGGCAGGGCGTCGTCAAGCGCGTCGCCCCCGAGCCCTGGCCGACGCGCAGCGAGACCGTCGAGGTCATCAGCCTCAAGCCGGGTGACGAGGTCGTCGGCGCGGTCGAACTCGTGGACGGCCAGGAGGAGCTGGTCCTGTTCGCCAGCACCGGCGACCTGCTGCGCTTTCCCGCAGAGACGGTCCGACCCCAGGGCCGGGCGGCCGGTGGGATGGCCGGCATGCGACTGGACGCGGGGGCCCTGCTCGTCGGCTTTAGCGCCGTCGCGCTGTCCGGCGGCGACACGCTGTTCGAGGAGCCTGTCGTCGTGACCGCTGGGGGCCTGCCGCCTGAGAAGGACAAGGGCGTGGGGGTGTCCTCGAGCGTGAAGGTCACGCCGCTGTCGGAGTATCCCCGCAAGGGTCGGGCCACCGGTGGGGTCCGCTGCCAGCGCTTGCTGTCCGGCGAGGCGCTGCTCGTGCTGGGCTGGGCCGGGACCACCCCCTGGGCGGCCTCCGCCAACGGCGACCCGGTCGAGCTGCCGCCTGCCATCGGTAGGCGGGACGGCTCCGGGACACCCTCCGACCGACCGATCGCCGCCGTCGGGCGTGCCCATATCAGCCGACATGCGTAAAG
>JAYTHM010000565.1:0-9102 GCA_043732645.1 Frankiales bacterium | reverse complement strand
ACCTGCTCGGTCCTCGGATGCACGGCCGCGCCTCCTGGCTGCCGGAGTCCGCCCGCCGCTGGCGGGATGCGTACGCGGTGGAGCGACTGGTGCCGGATCTGCTCCGCACCGACGTGTTCGTCTGCGGGCCCGATCCCTGGATGGATGCCGTCGCCGCTGCCTGCACCGCGGGCGGGCTGCCCCCGGAGCAGCTCCATCAGGAGAGGTTCACATGGTGAGAGGGCGCTCCATGCAAGCGATGTTGGGCGTGGCAGGCGCTCTGTGACGGGGCTGCGCAACGCCGGTGTCCTCGGCGCCTCGGTCGTCACGGTCGGGCTCGCGATGCTCTACCCGACGAGCAGCCACAGCACCGTCATGCACCGCCGGCCCGGAATGGCGCTCGCACCGGCAGGGGTCGTGCCCGCGCCTTCCTCCGGCACGGTCCCCTCCACGGGCACCGCCCCCGCGACCGGACCCTCAGCCAAGGCCGGGGGGAAGGCGGCACCCACCGTGGTCGTCAACGGGTCCTCGGTCGACACCCAGTACGGCCCGGTGCAGGTCCAACTCACGGTCCGAGCAGGCAAGCTCGTGAAGGCCGTCGCCATCGACTATCCGCAGTCCGGTGGACGCGACCAGGAGATCAACAGCTACGCCGTCCCCACCCTAGAGAAGGAGACGGTGGCGGCGCAGGCCGCCAAGGTCGACACGGTGTCCGGTGCGACGTACACGTCCGCCGGCTACCAGACGTCCCTGCAGGCAGCGCTGGACGCTGCCCACCTCGGCTGACCGTCAGGGGGGTCAGGCGTCGGCGGCGTAGGACTCGGGGTCGGAGTGCTCGCCGGTGACCAGGTAGATCACCGCGTGGCTGACGCTGACCGCGTGGTCGGCGAGGCGCTCGTAGTAACGGCCGAGCAGGGCCAGGTCGACGGCGGCCTCGACGCCATGCTCGAAGTTCTCCGACAGCAGCCTGGCGAACAACTCGGCGTGCAGGTCGTCGATCGTGTCGTCGTCGGACAGCAGCTGGGCGGCGAGCGTCAGGTCGCGGGTGGCGATGACGGTGCCGGCCTTGACGGCGATGCGGGTCGCGGCCTGCCCCATCTCCAAGATGATCGCCCGCAGCTCGACGGGAACGACGCTGGCCGGGTACTTGCGCTTGGCGACCTTGGCGATGTGCACGGCGTAGTCGCCGACCCGCTCGAGGTCGGAGCTCATCCGCAGGCCGGTGACGATGGCCCGGAGGTCGGTCGCGACCGGCTGCTGACGGGCGAGTAGCTGTACGGCGACGTCGTCGAGCTGGCGGTACAGCGCGTTGACCTGCTCGTCGGCGGCGATCACGTTCTCGGCGGCCACGAGGTCGGCGTCCAGCAGGGCGGTCGTGGCCTTGCTGACTGCAGAGCCGACCAGGCGGCTCATCTCGATCAGGCCGTCCCCGACCTCCGCCAGGCGCTCGTGGTAGCTGTCCCTCATCGGATGTCACCTCTCATCGGAGATCGCAGCGCATCAGCCGAACCTTCCCGTGATGTAGTCCTCAGTGCGCTTCTCGGTCGGGTTGCTGAAGATCTTCTCGGTGGCGTCAATCTCGACCAGGCGGCCGGGTTGGCCTGGGCCGTCGATGGTGAAGAAGCCCGTCGAGTCCGACACCCGCGCGGCCTGCTGCATGTTGTGGGTGACGATGACGATCGTGTATCGGTCCTTGAGGTCGGTCATGAGGTCCTCGATGGCGAGGGTGGAGATGGGGTCGAGTGCGGAGCACGGCTCGTCCATCAGCAGGACCTGAGGCTCGACGGCGATCGCCCGGGCGATGCACAACCGCTGCTGCTGGCCGCCGGACATGCCCGCACCGGGCTTGCCGAGCCGGTCCTTCACCTCATTCCACAGGTTGGCACCGCGCAGGGACCGTTCGACGGCTTCCTCGACCAGCTGTTTGTTCTTGACGCCGTTCAGGCGCAGCCCGGCCGCGACGTTGTCGAAGATCGACATCGTGGGGAACGGGTTGGGCCGTTGGAAGACCATCCCGATGGTCCGCCGGACGGCCACGGCGTCGACGCCTTCGCCGTACAGGTCCTCGTTGTCGAGCAGGACCTTGCCGGTGACCGTCGCGCCCGGGATGACCTCGTGCATGCGGTTAAGCGTCCGCAGGAATGTGGACTTGCCGCAGCCCGACGGGCCAATCAGCGCAGTGATGCTCTTGGGCTCGATCGTGAGCGTGACGCCCTCGATGGCCTGCAGGGAGCCGTAGAAGGCCCCCACCCCTTCGGCCGTGATGCGTTTGGCCACGGTCTACCTCCTTGCCAGGCTGTTGCGTCGAGTCAGCAGGCGGGCTCCGACATACAGGGCCAACACGATGATGATGAGGGTGAGGGCGGCGGCCCAGGCGCGGTCGTAGGTGATCTTCTGCCCCTGTCCGGCCTGGTCGAAGATGAACGTCGGGATCGCCGTCTGCTTGCCCTGGAAAGGGTTGGTGTTGGTCGACGGCGTGACGAAGGCGGTGAGCAGCAGCGGGGCTGTCTCCCCGGTCACCCGGGCGATTGCGATCATGACGCCGGTCGTGATGCCGGCGCTGGCGGCGGGAAGCACGATCCGCACGATCGTCTTCCACTTGGGGATCCCCAGCGCGTACGAAGCCTCCCGCAGCTCATCCGGGACCAGCTTGATCATCTCCTCCGAGGACCGGACGACCACAGGGAGCATGAGGATGGTCAGCGACAGCGCGGCGGCAAAGCCTGAGTAGCCCTGCTTGAGGCCGATCACGAGGAACGCAAACACGAACAGGCCCGCCACGATCGACGGGATGCCGGTCATCACGTCGATGACGAATCGGACGCTACTGGCGAGCCAGCCATGGCCGTACTCGGTGACGTAGATGGCCACGAGCAGGCCGAGTGGCACGGCGATGACGATGGCCATGAACACCATCTCCAGCGTGCCGATGATCGCGTGGTACTCGCCGCCGTTGGTGTCGAGCGGGCCGATCCCGGTGAGGTTGTGCGTCAGGAAGGGCACGTCGAGCTTGGTGACGCCCTTGATCACGGTGTAGCTCAGGACGGCCACGAGGGGGATGAGGGCGGCGAGCAGTGACAGGTGGACGCCCAGGCTCAGTAGCCGGTCGGCGGCGTAACGGCGGCCCTCCAGCGCGAAGGACACGACGGTCTGGACGATCGCGTAGGCGAAGACCAGGAAGACCAGGAAGTCGGCTCGGCCCTGCAGGTTGGTCACAGCGAACAGCAGCAGGCTGACCAGGACGGTCCCGATGAGCAAGCCCAATCGGAACGTGCGGGTCAGTCGCTCGCCCCCGCTGCTCAGCGCAGGCTGGGTCGTCTCGAGAGTGGAACTGACGCTCACGCAGCACCTCTACTGACGCTCACGCGGAAGCCATCCGACGGCCGCCACGGCTGACGACGTACCGGGCGAGGCCGTTGACGAGGAAGGTGATGACGAACAGCACCAGACCCGACGCGATCAGGGCCTGCTGCCCGAGTGGCTCGGCCGCCTGGTACTGCGCGGCGATGTTGGCCGCGATCGTCGTGCCGCCGATATTGGCGTCGATGATGTGGAAGCTCGTCGTCGGTGCCAGCGAGAGCACCAACGCGACGGCGATGGTCTCACCGAGGGCGCGGCCCAGGCCTAGCATGAGCGCACCGGTCACCCCCGAGCGGCTGTATGGCAGCACCGCGAGCCGGATCATCTCGCGCTTGGTCGCTCCGAGCGCCAGCGCGGCCTCGCGGTTGGCGGCGGGCACCTGCAGGAAGACCTCCCGGCTGATCGCGGCCACGATAGGCAAGATCATGATGGACAGGACCAGCGAGGCGATGAGGACGCTGCGCCCGACCACGCCGTTCTTGCCGAGGTCGAACAAGGGGATGAACCCGAGGTGGTCGGCGAGGAACTGCTGCAACTTGTCAGCGTGCGGCACGAGGAACAGCAACCCCCACAGCCCGTAGACAACGCTGGGTACGGCGGCCAGCAGGTCGACCAGGTAGCCCACGAACGTGGCCAACCGACGGGGGGCGTAGTCGCTGATGTAGAGGGCGATACCGATCGCGATGGGGCCGGCGACGAGCAGGGCGATCACGCTCGATAGGAGCGTGCCGAAGACGAGGGCCGCGATGCCGAAGACCGGCGGGACGTTGTCGGGCTGCCAGAGCTTGGTGGTGAAGAAGTTGGTGCTGTCCGCCCGGACCGCCGGGGCGGCCTTGCGGACCAGGAACACGGCGATCGCCACGATGATCACCAGGACGAAGACGCCCGCGCCGCTCGTCAGGCCCGCGAAGACCCGGTCGCCGGTCCGGCGACCGGGACCGAAGATCGTGGAGCCGGGACTGCCGTCTTCGGAGGGGGACGCGCCGGCGGGAGCTGGCCCGGTGGCGCGGGGGTTGGTCTCCACGGCGTCCTGTCTACTGGATCGGCGACGCAGCTGTGCGGGCGACGGTCCGTCGCCCGCACAACCGCGGTAGCGCTCTGTTGCTCTTCGTACTGTTTTTCCTAGGCGAGTGTCGCGACCTGGCCGACGGCCTGGGTGCTGATCGCTTCGGGCAGGGGCGCATAGCCGAGACCGTCGAGGACCGCCTTGCCGTCACCAAGGACGTAGGTCAGGTACGCCTTGAGCAAGGCCGCATTCTTGTTGCCCTTGTTGCAGGTAAGAACGTACGACGGGGCGCTCAGCGGGTAGGCGCCGGCCGCCGTGGTGGCGTAGTCCGGGGTGATCCGCAGATCGCCCTTGCTGGTGTTCACCTTGGCGCTGGCGAGGGCGGAGGAGACGCTCGTGCCGGAGGCGGCGACGGCCGCACCGCTCGCGTTTTTGATGTCCGCGAACTTCAGGCTGCGCTGCTTGGCGAAGGACAGCTCGGTGTAGGTGATGCCGCCCTTGGACTGGGACACCGCCGTGGTCACACCGTCGGAGCCCTTGGCCGACTGGCCACCGGGCCAGGTCAGGGTCTCGTCGGCGCCGAGCTTCCAGCCGGCCGCGTCATTGGCTTTCACCCAGGAAGAGAAGATTTTCGTCGTACCCGACTTGTCGCTGCGGTGGACGGTGACGATGGGAATGCTCGGCAGGGTCGCGCCGGGGTTGTCTGCCTTGATCTCGGCTGCGTCCCACTGCTTGATCGTGCCCTGGAAGATCCCAGCCGCCGTCTTGGCGGAGATGATGAGCTTGTCAACACCAGGCAGGTTGTAGGTCAGCACGACCGCGCCCGCGACGACGGGGGTGACAACGCCCTTGTTGCCGGTACCGCAGCGGGTGTCTGCGGCGGCCTGCTCCGGGGCCTTGGGCAGCGAGTCGGTGCCGCCGAAGTCGGCAGTTCCGTTGCCGAACGCAGACTTGCCCGCGCCGGAGCCGGTGCCCTGGTAAGCGACCTGGGCACCGGGGCACTTCGCGGCGAAGTCCTTGCTCCACTGCAGCTCGGCGTTGCCTTGGAACGTCGAGCCCTGAGCGCTCAGCGAGCCGGTGGCGCAGCCGGCGGTGCTCCCGGGCGTGCTGCCGGCCGTGCTGCCGGCCGTGACCGTGCTCTTGGGGTTCGCGCTGGTGTTGTTGCCGCTGCCGCAGGCGGTGAGGGCGAGAGCGCCGACCACCACCAGTCCTGCGACCTGGCTTGTGCGCGTGACCTTCACGTGGGGTCCTCCGTTGTTGCTCGGCCGGTGCCGAGATGTGTGGGGGGCAGACGACCAGGGGACGTGCTGCAGTCACGGCGTCTGTGACGTTGTTGTGTGTACCCGCGCCGGATGAAGCGCAAGGCGGTCCTAGGTGGACGCCAGATGAACGACCAGCGAAAGGCTTTTCATCTTGTGTCCATCCGGTTGGACTGTCCGACAGGCGCAGAAAGGCCCGGGAGAGCTACCGTTCGAGCTTGTACCCAAGGCCGCGGACGGTCATGAGGTACCGGGGCACGGCTGGGTCTGGCTCGATCTTGGCGCGCAGCCGTTTCACGTGGACGTCGAGCGTCTTGGTGTCTCCGACATAGTCACTGCCCCACACTCGGTCGATGAGCTGGCTGCGCGTGAGCACACGCCCGACGTTGCGCAGCAGGAGCTCCAGGAGGTCGAACTCCTTGAGAGGTAGCTGCACGGCCTCTCCCTGGACGGTCACGAGGTGCCTATCCACGTCCATCCGGACTGGACCGGCTTCGAGGGCGGTGCCGTCCTCGAGGGGCGCACCCCCCTGCCTGCGGAGGACCGCGCGGATCCGGGCCACCAGCTCGCGGTGGCTGAAGGGCTTGGTGACGTAGTCGTCGGCGCCGAGTTCGAGCCCGACAACCTTGTCCACCTCGCTGTCCCGAGCGGTCAGCATGATCACCGGCACGTTGCCGTTGACCGGGCGGGTCCGCAACTCGCGGCAAACCTCCGTGCCGGACAGCCCCGGCAGCATCAGGTCCAGCAGCACCAGGTCGGCGCCCTCGCGGTCGAACGTCGCGAGAGCGGCCGGACCCGTCTCGGCGACGGTGACCTCGAATCCCTCCTTGCGCAGCATGTAGGCGAGGGGCTCGGAGATCGAGTCCTCGTCCTCGACGACCAGGACTCGGGTCATGGGATCTCCTTCAAAACTTTCGTAGGAGCGGGGTGGGGGACGGGCGGGGGCGCGGGCAGCCGCAAGGTGAACGTCGAGCCGTAGCCCTCGGTGCTGCGGACGGTGACAGTGCCGCCGTGGTTGGTGGCGACGTGCTTGACGATGGCCAGGCCCAGGCCGGTGCCGCCGGTGGCCCGGGAACGGGCCGGGTCGGCCCGGTAGAACCGCTCGAAGACGCGCTCGACGTCCTTTTCGGCGATCCCGATGCCTTCGTCGACGACATTGATCTCGACGATCGAGCCATCCACTTCCTGGACGGACCGGGCACCGATAACCACTCGGGCGCCGTCGGGGCTGTAGTTGACTGCGTTCTCGAGCAGGTTGCCGAGGGCAGTCGTCAGCTGGGCCTCGCTGCCGTGCACCTGCACGCCGTGGTCTCCGCTTCGGACCACCGAGATGCCACGGGCCTGGGCGCTGGTCCGCACCCGGTCGACGGCCTCCGCGACGGCCCGGTCGAGCCGGATCAGCTGCGGTTCTGGCTGCCGCTCGGCGCCCTCGAGCCGGGACAGCGCTACGAGGTCCTGCACGAGCGAGCCGAGCCGGGCGGACTCGCGCTGGGTGCGCACGGCGAAGCGCCGGATCGCGACCGGGTCGTCGGCGGCTTCCTGCATCGCCTCGGACAGCAGCCCGAGGGCGGCGGCCGGGGTCTTGAGCTCGTGCGAGACGTTGGCGACGAAGTCGCGACGCACGTCCTCGAGGCGGCGGGCGTCGGTGACGTCCACGAGCAGCACCGCGACGGTGCCATCTGCCATCGGGGCGAGCCGGGCACGAAAGATTGCGGGCGGGCGGCCGGGGCGCACCAAGGGGGTTGAGAGCTCGGCGTCGTAGGGCCGGCTGTGCACGCGGGTGTCCCTGACGAGCTTGCGCAGCTGGGGTAGCTCGGCCAGGACGCCGTCCTGCACGAGACCGAGGTCGCGGGCGGCGCGGTTGCCCACCAGGACCTCCTCACTGACGTCCACGACGAGGACGGCCACGGGCAGCGCCTCGAGTACGGTGGAGGCACTCGGTCCTGCGGCCCCGACGGGGCGGCTTGTCGTGCCCGGCGGGCGGCGGGCGGTGGCGACAGCCGCGCCGAGGGCGCCCCCACCGAGCGCACTTCCGGCCGCGAGGAAAATCCACCCAGTGACCACGCTAGCGATGCTAGGGCGGCCGAGGCCACATCCGCTGCCCCGGCGAAGGTGTTCGTGATTCGTTCACACCAGAGACACCTGGTGGCGGCAGGCGCTCACTCCAGCGCGATCAGCCGCACCGTCGCGGCTAGGGCCAGGGCGAGCCCGCGTCGTCGGTTGTCGGGCCCGGTGTGGCGGGTGGCACTCGACTCAGGGACAGGCAGGCCAACAGCCTGGACTGGTCGGCGCCGCTCTCGTCGCCGACGATCCAGAGCACCTGGGTCTCCTGGGGCAGATCCAGTCCGCCTGCGCTGCGCACCAGCACGGCGGGGTACTCGGGATCACCCTCCAAGGACCCACATGACACCGACGCGAGGACGCTCTCGGTGACGACCCGTGGGTCCGGGTTCCTCACGAGGGCCGTCAGGGTTACGGCTCGGGAGGCGACGATCCGCACCGACTGGACGTCACCGACCGGACCCTCCAGACCGACCAGACTGCCTGGACCATCCGTCCCGACCCCTGGTGGGTCGACGGCGAGCTGGACAGCCGCACACAGCGGCCCGGAGCCCCGAGCAGGTTGGACGAGGACGGCGGCCCGGAGCCCCGAGCAGGTTGAACGGGGACGGGCTGCCAGTCCACCGGTAGGTCGATCTGGAGGGTATGCCCGCTCAGGCCGAGGCCGAGGCTGTGGATGTGGCTACGGCTGAGAATGAGGTCGAGGCAGGTGACGTCTTGTCGGACGGCGTCCTCGAGCGTCCGGGTCATGGAGCGTCCGCCAGCTCGGCCGAACGGTGGTCGGTTTCTTCCTGGGCGCGGTCCACCTCGGAGACGATGTCCCCTGCGTGGGACAGGGCGACGAGCCCGAGGGCGCCTCCGGCGAGGTCGAACTGGTAGATGATGGTGTGCATCACCGGTGCCAGGAATGTCATGGTGGAACCCCGGGCGCCCGGGACGGCACTGGAGGCGACCGCGCGCAGGGGATGCCACACCTGCTGACCGCTTCGCGTACGCCCAGGTTCGTGTGCTCACCCAGGTCCCAGCCGGCGCGGGTGGCGACCCGACCGGCCACCGCCTCGACACCCATCGGCGCGACGACCGTTGCAAGGGCCACGGCGTCGAACACGATCGTGCCCCAACCGGCCCCGGCGTAGGCCGCCAGCGCCGCGTGGCCGAGCAGCGCCACGCCCCCGGTGACCACCGCCTCGCCGAGGACGGGGATGGGCCCGAGCAGCATGGCGGTGACGGCCAGCGCCGAGCTCACCTGGGAGCAGACAGCCGACAGGGCTGCTATAGCGCCGGCGTTCTGGCGGACGAAGGCGCCGACCCGGTCGTTGACCCGTTGGGCCTCGTGGCTGAACTCGCCGAGCGCCTGGGCGAACCAGCTCGGCGGTCGGGGTGCGGTCGGGTCGCGTGCTCGGGAGCGCGGTTGGCGCGCCGCCTCCTCGGTGACCG
>JAYTHM010000564.1:0-2729 GCA_043732645.1 Frankiales bacterium | reverse complement strand
GGGGCTGGCCGCGCCACTGCCACAGCAAGGTTCGGAGCTTGTCCTCCGGCGAGAAGCAGATCCCGTGGTCGATGCCCTGCACCCGGCCGTCCTCGCGCGGCAACAGGTGACCGCCCTTGCGGTCGGCGTTGTTGACGACCGCGTCGAGGACCGCCATCCGGCGCAGGTCGGGATGGTCGCTGCGGGCCAGGACCTGCAGGTCCACGCTCTCGTCGGTGTCGACCCACAGCTGGCACATCCCCGGCCCGAACGGCCCGTCCCGCAGGACCGTCGGGGGCACGACCTGCCAGCCTGTCGCCTCGCTGACCAGGTACGTCGCGACCTCGCGCCCGGCGAGCGTCCCGTCCGGGAAATCCCACAGGGGTCGTTCGCCCCGGACCGGCTTGTAGACGCAGGTCGCGGTGACCCCGTCGAGGGTGCTCGTGCAGTAGAGCGTCGCGTTGCTGGCGTCGAGCAGCCGTCCCTCGACCGAGAGCTCCCCCTCCCGCAGCAGCCGTAGGGCGCCCGCGAGGTCAATCTCGCTCAGCGGCGATGGCCGTTCTGGCGCGGGCAGATGTGGCCCTCGGGGTCGAGTGGGAGGCTGCACAGCGGGCACGGGGGCCGGCCGGCGGCGACGACCCGCTGCGCCCGGGCGATAAAGGCGCGCGCCATGTCTGCGGTCAGCCGGACCCGCAGCGCGTCCGGGCCCTCGTCGGTCTCGGTGAGCGGCTCGACGGTCGCCTGCTCGTCGTCCGCGGGCTGGGCGAGGGCCTCGACGACCAGCCGCTCGGTCTCGGTCTCCCAGGCCAGGCCCATCGTGCCGACCCGGAACTCTTCCTCGACCGGCGCGTCAAGCGGGGCGGTGTCCTCCAGCTCGCGCTTCGCGGTGGCGGGCACCTCGGGGTCGGTCTGCCGCCGGACCGTGTCGAGCAGCTCCTCCAGCCGGTCGGCGAGCACCTGCACCTGGACCTTCTCCAGGGAGACGCTGACGGTCCGGCCGGCACCGGAGGCCTGCAGGAAGAACGTCCGGTCGCCGGGCTGGCCGACGGTCCCCGCGACGAAGCGATCGGGTGGGTCGAAGAGATGCAGCTGACGGGGCACCAGGAAAGCCTAAGCGTCCGCGTCCGCGCCTGCGCCGCCGCCGACGACGGCGTCGTCGGCCTTCTTGCTGCGCCGCTTCTTCGGGGGTGGAAGCAGGTCCGCAACGCCCCCTCCGGTGTCGTTGACCCGTACGACGAAGGGCCGGAGCTCGCCGTACCGGATGATCGTGACGGAGCAGGGGTCGACCATGATGCGCTGGAACTGGTCGAGGTGGAGCCCTAGGGCGTCCGCGACGACGGCCTTGATGACGTCGCCGTGGGAGCAGGCCAGCCAGGTCGTGTCGGGGCCGAGCCGCGCGTTGTGCTCGCGGACGGCGGCGACGGCCCGGTTCTGCGTCTCGCGCAACGGTTCGCCCTCGGGGCCGGGGAACACGACCGCGCTCGGGTGGGCCTGGACGACCTTCCAGAGCGGGTCCTTGGCGAGCTCCTTCAGAGGCTTGCCGGTCCAGTCGCCGTAGCGGCACTCCCCCAGCCGGTCGTCGACCTCCACCTGCTGCTCGCGCCCCTCGGCGATCACCCCGGCCGTGTCGAGGCATCGGTCGAGGGGGCTGCTGATGATCGCCTCGAAGCGGACAGGGGCGAGCCGCTCGGCAACCGCCTTGGCCTGCTTCTGGCCGCGCTCGTCCAGGTGCAGCCCCGGCGTCCAGCCGGCAAGGACCGGCCCCGTCAGGTGCGTCAGCCCGTGCCGCACCAGGACCACAGTTGTCATGCCGACAACTTATCCTGCCCTCGCCCACACCCCTTGCGTCCTAGCCTCGCCGCTGTCACGAACCTGAGTTCTGAGGACGCAAGGACCCCGTCAGGTGCCGAGGATGTTCACGGCACGGGCGGCCACGAGGGCGATCGTGAGCAGTGAGATCAGTCCCTGCCCGCCCATCAGCAGCTTCGCCCGGCCGGTCAGGGGCGTGTCGGTGTGGCTGAAGGCGGTCGAGGCCGTCACCGACACGAACAGGTAGTCCGCGAACCGCGGCTCCCACCCCACCCGTGAGGCGTCCCGTGCATCCCCGTCCTGCGGGAACCACAGGTCCGGGTACGGCGGAGCGGGCCGCGCACCCGCCCTGCCCAGCGGGCCGCCGCGGTCGGTCTCCCAGTACGCGAGGGCGAAGACCACCACGTTGGTCAGCCACACCCCGGTCGCTGCGGCCAGGATCGAGCGGCCGGTTCCGTGCCCGTTGACGAGCTCGTCGACCAGCCGCGCCAGGGACCAGGTGTTGCTGACGGCGATAAGCGAACCAGCCGGGCACCAGGGCGATGCACTGGGCGAGCCCGATCAGCAGTGCGTCCTTGACGGTGAGGGAACGTTCTTCGCGGTCCTGGGTGGTTCGCTTCTCGGCGAACACGAGCACCGCTGAGAACACGATGAGCCCGATGGCGACGCTGATGAGCTGCTCGTCGATGCTCTTGATCACGTCCTTGAAGGCGAGGCCCACGAAGGCGATGGGCAGGGACCCGACGACGAGGGCGAGGGCGAGGGCGAAGCCGATGTCGCGCTCGGCCCGCTTCGGGACCGAGGCCAACCCGCCGAAGAAGGACGTGCCCAGCCGGAGTATGTCTTTGAGGAAGGCCAGGACGGCGGCAACGATCGCGCCGGTCTGGATGACCGCGGTGAACCCGATCAGCGAGTCCTTCTGCTCCTGCGTGCCCATGGGC
>JAYTHM010000563.1:0-2729 GCA_043732645.1 Frankiales bacterium | reverse complement strand
ACACTCCCGTCCGCTTTGGTGCGCCCGCCCGAACAGCGCAGGTGGGGTCAGCGCGGGAGCAGCCGGAGCTCGATCTGGCCGAACGCGACATGCTGCCTGATGGTCCATCCGAACCCGAGGTGCTCGGCGAAGTCGCCACTGAGGTCCTCCTGCCGGTAGTCGGTGCCGATCTTGGTGAGGCCTGAAGCCAGCACCGTCAGGCACTGCAGCCGGCCGACCCGCCTGGACGGGGCGGGACCTGACCCCGGCCAGTTCGACGCCCGCGCCTGATGCGATGCCGAGGACGACGTACAGGGCGTATCTGCCGCCGAGCAGGTGGAGCTCGAAGCCCAGCAGGGTAAGGACTTCAGCGGATACGACGCCCAGCAGGAAGAGCCGTCAGCTGTCGAGTACGCGCCCCAAATGGCGGCGAGTGACCTCGATGCTGGTCGTCTCGTTCCGCCCGAGAGGCTGACGTCCGAGGAAGGGGAGCTCGACCAGAAGGAGCAGTGACAACGGGGCGGGATGCAGGCGCGTGAGCACGGACAACCCTGACACACCCGATGCCCTCCCCCGTTCACGCGAGGTGTTCGGGCCCAGGCGGGGTGGCCGTGGGCGTCCGGCCGAACACCGCGCGGGGGCGGCTGCGCCCGGGGGTCAGCAGTCAGGGGCCGGCCCTGACGGCGAGCTCGGGGCCGAGGGTGAAGCCGGCAGCGAGGGCGAGGTCATCGCCGCTCCAGAAGCTGCCCGGGTCGTAGAAGGCCGAAGGCCGGGTGGTGCTCAGGACGCCCATCGCCTGGTAGGTGCGGGCAAGGACGTCGGCGCAGAAGGCCGTCTCGACCGCGGTGTGCCGGCCGGCAGGAGCGCTGGGGAAGCGGGCGCGCAGCCAGCCGCCGGCGAGCTGGGCGGTCGACGGGAAGGGTGTGCCGTCGAGCCGGGCCACGGTCGTGAGGACCGCGTCCTCGACCTCGGCGGTGACCGGTCCGGACAGCTGCCGCAGCCAGGCCCGCTGACGGAAGCGCTGGCACCAGGTGACGACTGCGTCGTGCAGGTCGTGCAGCTGGACGCCACGCTGGTGTCTGCCCGCCCACACGTCCGGCAGCGACTGGCCGAGCTCGGCGTGCCACATCAGGGGCGGCAGGTCCTCGAGGACCACGGCCATCCCGACGTGGTTGACCGGTGCGTTGGTGAGGGTGCGGATGACCTTGTCCGCCCCGGACGTCCCGCGGAACAGCCACACGTCGCCGGTCCTGGTCAGGGACACGGCCTCGTCCAATGACAGCGCCATGGCCGTATCGTCGCGCACATGAGGGTGTGGAAGTGGCTGGGGCTCGCCGGGCTCGCGAGCATCGCCGCAACGGGGGCGGTCGTCGCGCGGCAGGAGCGGCAGCGGCGCAGCTACACCCCGGAGGAGGTCCGGGATCGTCTGAAAGCCCGGTACGACGTGTCGCGGTGACCCCGGAGCCGCTTTTCGTGGTCGAGCTGGTGGAGCTGGAACTATCGAGAGGCTTCACGACTTCGCAAGCTGAGTCCAGACGACTGGACGGTCGCGTTCCCCACCGGCTCGGACCGCCAGCTGCACCTCGGGGGCCGTTGCGGACGTCCGGTCAACAGGCGGCTACCCGCACCTGTAAGCCGGTCCCGCGTGGTAGGGGCTGCTGACCTTCCCCGAGTACCTGCACGGCGACAACGGAGCGAGGCGGGGCGCGAGCCACCGGACTGGCTGGACGGCGCTGGTCGCGTCCCTCACCGATCAGACGGCCCCCAAGGTGGCACGGTAAATTCCGTCGCTCCTCCGACGGGACTCGGCAGGCCTAGCGGCGTGGCCGGCTTCGAGGGGACCGTCGTACGGGGCAGGATGGGGCCATGACCTCACCTGTCGCAGGCTGGTACCCCGATCCCACCGGCACCTTCGAGCAGCGCTGGTGGGACGGGGTGACCTGGACGGACAAGGTGATCCACGCCGGGCAGCAGACCGTGTCGCCGCTGCCCGACGGGGCGGCGCCGGTTCAGGCCTCCACCAGCGAGAAGGTGCAGCGCCAGCTCTCCGACCGGGCTGGCATCCCCCCCGGCCAGGGCGCCGGCGGCGGCAGCGTCTTCACCGAGTCCGTGTTGGTCGTCAACCAGAAGGCGAAGATTCTCGAGGTCACCAACCAGTACTCGGTCTACGACCAGAACGGCACCCAGATCGCGGCCGTCACCGAGGTCGGGCAGTCGACGCTGAAGAAGGCCGTGCGCGTCCTCAGCAGCTACGACCAGTTCTTCACGCACCGGCTCGAGGTGCGGGACATGAGCGGTCGCCCGCAGCTGCTCGTGACGCGTCCTGCCAAGTTGCTCAAGAGCAAGGTCATCGTCGAGCGGCCCGGCGTCGGTGAGGTCGGCCGCCTGGTGCAGCTCAACGCGATCGGCAAGATCCGCTTCGGCCTGATGGCCGGGGAGCGTCAGGTCGGTGAGCTGCGGGCCGAGAACTGGCGGGCCTGGGACTTCTCAATCGTCGACGAGACCGGCACCGAGGTTGCCCGGATCAAGAAGACGTTCGAGGGGCTGGCCAAGACGATGTTCACTACGGCCGACAACTACGTGATCCGGATCCACCGCCCGCTGGAGGACCCGCTGCTGTCGCTCGTTGTCGCCAGCGCCCTCACCGTCGACACCGCCCTCAAGCAGGACAGCCGCGGGCTGGGCTGACGCGCTTTCGTAGGCCTCCGGGGTGACGACCCTGGAAGCCCGGTGGTCCCAGGCGGAGGCGG
>JAYTHM010000562.1:0-2735 GCA_043732645.1 Frankiales bacterium | reverse complement strand
TCGGCTCCGAGAAGCTCATGCCGATGGTCAACCCCGACGACCGGGGCACCGCGTTCCTGTTCGGCGACGGAGCCGGTGCGGCCGTCGTCAGCCGGCGGACCGAGGAAGGCATCGGACCGGTCGTATGGGCCCATGACGGTGACCAGCACGCCAAGCTCACCATCCACGGAAACCCGCCGCAGTTGGCCATGGAAGGCCGCGCGATCTATCGTTGGGCCACGACGACGCTGCCGGACCTGGCACGTCGGGCCTGCGCTGAGGCCGGCATCAACCCGGCCGACCTTGCCGCGTTTGTGCCGCACCAGGCCAACCTGCGGATCACGGAGTCGGTCGTGTCGAGCCTGGGGCTGCCGGCCTCGGTGGTGGTCGCCCGGGATGTCGTGGACAGCGGCAACACCTCGGCCGCCTCCGTGCCGTTGGCCCTTGCCCGGCTGCTCGAGCTCGGACAGGTCCGCTCCGGTGACGCTGCGCTCCTGTTCGGTTTCGGCGCAGGTCTAACTGCCGCCGGCCAGGTTGTGCTCGTCCCCTGACCCACCCTTTACGACCCAAATCCACACGGCCCTGACCGTGTGGATTGCCCCCAAAGAAGTCACAACCAAAGGAGAACAACTATGACGCTCACCCAGGTCGACGTCCTTTCCGGCCTCGCCGAGGTCCTCGAGGAGGTCTCCGGCGTGCCGTCTGACAAGGTCGTCCGCGAGGCCAGCTTCGAAAGCGACCTCGAGGTCGACTCGCTCACCATGGTCGAGGTCGTCGTCGCTTGCGAGGAGCGGTTCGGCGTCCGCATCCCCGACGAGGCGCTAGAGAACCTGCGCACCGTGGGCGACGCTGTCGACTTCATCACCGCCGCTGGGGTCTCTGCGTGACCGCGGCCCTCGCGGGCCCCGTCGCCGTCACGGGGCTCGGCGCCCTCACCCCTCTCGGTCCCGACGTGGCCGCTCTCACCGAGGGACTGCTCAGCAGCCGCTCCGGGGTGCGGTTACTCGAGGGCGAGCCGTGGGATGCGCTGCCCGCCCGCCTGGCCGCCACGGTGGACCTCGAGGGCCGGCTCGAACGCCTCGAGGCCCGTACGCTGGACCGGGTCCAGCAGCTCGCGCTGGTCGCCGCCCGCGAGGCGTGGGACGACGCCGGACAGCCAGCTGTCGCGCCGGAACGGCTCGCCGTGGTGATCGGCTCCGGCATCGGGGGGGCGCTCACCATCCTCGGACAGGCAGACGTGCTGCGGGAAAAGGGGCCGCGCGCGGTTTCCCCGCACCTTGTGCCGATGCTGATGCCGAACGGCCCGGCGGCCACCGTCGGGCTCGCCCTCGGTGCACGAGCCGGCGTGCACACACCGGTCAGTGCCTGCGCCTCGGGTGCGGAGGCGATCGCCATGGCCCTGGACCTGCTGCGTAGTGGCCGCGTCGACGTGGTCGTCGCCGGGGGGTCCGAAGCTTGCGTGCACCCGCTGCCGATGGCCGGCTTCGCGCAGATGCGCGCGCTGTCGACCCGGCACGACGAGCCCGAAGCGGCGTCACGACCCTATGACAAGGGGCGCGACGGCTTCGTCCTCGGTGAGGGTGCCGGGGTCCTGGTCCTCGAGACCGAGGAGCACGCCCGGGCTCGTGGTGCGACCATCCACGCCCGGCTCGGGGGCGCCGGCCTCGCCTCGGACGCTTATCACGTGACTGCTCCCGACCCGGCCGGAACGGGTGCGGCGCGCAGCATCACGCTCGCCCTCAGGGACGCGGGGCTGACCGCTGCCGATGTGGGGCACGTCAATGCGCACGCGACGTCGACGCCCCTGGGTGACATCGCCGAGGCCCGCGCCCTGGCGCTGGCCCTCGGTGCCCATCGACCGGCAGTCACGGCGACCAAGTCGTGCACGGGCCACCTGCTCGGTGCCGCTGGAGCCGTCGAAGCGGTGGCGACGGTCGTCGCGCTGCGCGACGGCGTCATCCCCCCGGTGCGCAACCTCGACGACATCGACGATGAGGCCGACGTGGACGCCGTACGTGTGGTGGCCCGGCAGCTCCAGCACGACGTGGCGCTGACCACCTCCTTCGGGTTCGGCGGGCACGACGTGTCGCTGGTGTTCGTGCGATGACCGTCGTCGACCCCCGCACTGCGAGTCCGGACCTCGCCCCCGTCTGCGTGCGTCGCCTCGACGCGCTGCTGGACGAGTGGGAGGTCGTGGAGTCGGTGTGCGGCGTGGTGGTGGCTACGGGCACGATCCGCGGAACCCAGGTCATCGCGTTCGCGACCGACCCGGCCGTTCAGGGTGGGGCGCTCGGAATCGAGGGCTGTGCCGCTATCGCGCGGGCCACGGACCTGGCGCTGCTCCGCCGGATCCCGGTCGTGGGCGTCTGGCACTCGGGGGGTGCACGGCTGCGCGAGGGCGTGGGATCCCTCGCAGCTGTGGCCGGTGTCTTCGCCTCCCAGACCCGAGCAAGTGGACGGGTCCTACAGGTCTCAGTCGTGCTCGGACCAGCCGCCGGCGGCGCTGCGTACGGCCCGGCGCTGACCGACGTTATCGTGATGGGGCCAGCCGGCCGCGTGTTCGTCACCGGCCCCGACGTTGTCCGCCGCGTGACCGGTGAGGACGTCGACATGGATCGCCTCGGTGGCCCGGACACGCACGCCCGCATTAGTGGCGTCGCCCACCTTGTAGCGCCGACGGACGACGAGGCCCTCTACACAGCCCGCCGGCTCGCCAGCCTCATCGGCACCCAGGGCCAGGTCAGTCTGGGCCAGGT
>JAYTHM010000561.1:0-2737 GCA_043732645.1 Frankiales bacterium | reverse complement strand
TCTGGCTGTCGGCCAGCTCCCTGCTGGCCCAGGTCGAGCCGCATCCGGAGCGGTCCTCGGCTCTGGCGGGTCCACTGGTCTCGCCTGTCGTACGCGCCTGTCTGCTCAATGTGCTCTGGATCGGCGTCGGTTTCGGGACGATCGAGGTGGCAACGTTGGCCTTCGTCGACGAGCACGGTAGTGCCAAGGCCACCGCCGGGGTGGTGCTGGCGGTGTGGAGCATCGGGTCGATCCTGGGCGGACTGGTCTACGGCGGCCTGCACCTGCGGACCACCGCGGCCCGGCAGTTGCCGGCGCTCGTCGCAGCCGTCAGCATCGGGGCGATCTTACCCGTGCTTGCCCCGGGGGTGCTGGTGCTCGCCCTGCTCCTGATGCTGAGCGGGTCGACGATCGCGCCGTTCAGCGCGTGCAACTCGGTGCTGCTCGGCAGCGCCGCGCCGCTCGGGACGGTCACCGAGGTCTTTGCCTGGAATGGCAGCATGATCTTTGGGGGAGCGGCGGCAGGCACGGCTCTGGCCGGAGTACTGGTCGATACCGCCGGCGCCCGCGCGGCCTTCGCGGCGACGGCCGTCAGCGGGCTGCTGGCGTTCGGCTCCTCACTGCTCGGGCTGCGGGCGCTACGCCGCCACGGCGTGGCCGGCGCTCCGATCTGACCCGGCTACGGTGTCTCGGCGGGTGGGGCCACACGACCGTCTCCGAGGGAGGTGCCCCGGAGGACCTGCAGCCTTCCTCGGCGCTGACGGCCCGCTGGGGCAGGGCGACCTGGAGTGGGACTTGGAGTCACTGGTGACGCTCGTTCTGGACATGCCTCAGAGGAGTGCCCGATGACCGTCTCGCGCCGCTGCTTCCTGCAAGGTCTGGGCGTTGCAGCGGCGCTGTGGCCGCCGGCCCGCTGCTGTCGCCGGCGCTCGCACCCCTGAAGCCGTTGTGAGACAGCGGGCAGATGGCCGCGGTCCCCACGCGGTCGGCACCCCTGACCTCAGCCGCAGCCACTTCCAGGCCAGCGAGGAGCTCGAGCGGGCCGCACCCGGCACGTCGCTGCGCACCGGCTGGCTTGACCGGGTCCTGGGGGTCGCTGGCTCGGGTACGCCCTTCCAGGCCGTCCAGCTCGGTGACACCGCACCCTCGGGGCTGCTCGCCGGACCCGAGCCGGTCCTGGCCGCGGACTCCCTGGACGCCTTCTCGCTGTCCGGCTCCTCCTGGCTCGGGCCGCGCTTCGCCATCACCCTGAGCACGCTGCACCAAGGTGTGACGAGCTGGCGATCGCGCCCGCCACGATCACCCTCGACGCCCTTGACGCCCTTGACGCCCTTGACGCCCTCGAGGCTCTCGCAGCCATGCGCCGACCGTACCCCGAAGAACGGCGCGGTCTACCCGACGGGTGGTCTCGGTGACGTGATGGCGGACGTCGCGCGGTTGGTCCGCGGGGCAGCGGGACTGCAGGCGGTGAGCGTGGACTTCGGCGACTGGGACATGCACACCGACCTGGGGGCGGCGGGCGACGGCAGGATGCTCACCCACCTCGGAGAGGTCGCCCAGTCGCTCGCTGCCTTCGCCCAGGACCTCGGCTCACTGTTCACGAACGTCACCGTGGTGACGCTCAGCGAGTTCGGGCGTCGGGTGGAGGAGAACGGCTCCGGTGGCGTCGACCACGGACACGGCAATGTCCTGCTCGCCCTCGGCAGCGGGCTCAACGGCGGGCAGGCGCACGGCACCACCGACTACCGGGACGTGCTGGTCGAGCTGCTCGTCAAGCGCAAGGGCCTGTCGCCCTCGGCCGCCGCGGGCGTCTTCCCCGGCTTGAGCCCGACGCTAGTGGGACTGTTTCGGTAGCAGAAGCCTAGGGCGGCCATGGGCCGATCCTCCCCTACGACTCTCCCACCGATACGGGGTAGCAGCCGATCTGCGGGGTAGAGGCGCTGGCAGAGCTTGCGCTCGACCACGTCATCAACAGGGAGAGTGTTGTGGACCTCGTCCAGGTGTCGATCGACCCGCAGGGGGTTGTCGTCCTCAGCTGCAGGGTGTGCGGGGAGCACTGCCCGGCACCCGAGGGCGTGCCCCTGGACCAGTCGACCAGGGAGTTCCTCGGCATGCACCCGGCCTGCAACGAACCCCAGCTCCATGAGGACGGCTGCCCCGCCGGGGCCTGATCCGGGTCCAGCCGTCGTACGTGAGCCGGTCGCGAGGCCGTGACCTTCCAGAGGCCGCGGCCGTGGGTCGCGGCGTAGACCACGCCGTCCGCTCCGAGCCGGAGCTGCATCACGGTGACGTACGGGAAGCCCGCGACCCGCTTCCATGAGGCGCCCTGGTCGGTGCTGGTGAGGACGCCAAGGTCGGTACCGAGTTACCAGTCCGAGGCGGCGATCACGAACGACGACGGGGTACCAGCTGCCGCCGGCGTTGGTCGCGACGCCGCGTGTGAAGCCGTTGTTGTTGCACGGACCGCACCAGGTGAACCAGCCGTTCTGCAGGGCGGTCGCGGTGACGGCGTGACCGGCACCGACGTCGAACTTCTTGTTCCAATCGGCACCGCTGGCGATCGCGTAGCCCTTGTCCTGGGTCCAGACATACCGCCGGCCAGCCGGTTGTCGGGGTTGTTGGTGACCCACATCGCGAGGAAGACATGCTCCGCGACGATGTTGCAGCCCTTGCCGTCCCGCGGGTCGACCAGGGTGTCACCACCGTCGCCGCGGAAAGAACGACCAAGTGCTGTCGGGCAACTACGGAAAGTAAGTTT
>JAYTHM010000560.1:0-2739 GCA_043732645.1 Frankiales bacterium | reverse complement strand
GGGGCTCGAGCAGGCCGACCCGTCGGGGATGCTCCGGGCCGTCGCCTCCAGCGCCGCGCAGGTGCGGGAGGCGGCTACGTTCAGCACCGAGGCGGGGGTGCTCAGGCTCGCCGACGAGGACCGTCCGCGGTCGGTGATCGTGTTGGGCATGGGTGGCTCGGGCATCGCCGGCGACGTCTTGTCGGCCGTTGCCGGGCCGAACTGCCCGGTGCCGGTCATGAGCCACCGCGGTTACGGCCTGCCCACCTGGGTGGGTGCCGCCGATCTCGTCATCGCCGTGAGCTGCTCCGGCTCCACCGAGGAGACCCTGTCGGCCCTGGAAGAAGCGGTACGCCGGGGCTGCCGGTTGCTCGTGGTGGGTGCGGCCGGCTCGCCGGTGGAGGAGCTGGCGCAGCGGGGTCGGGCGCTGTTCGTGCCGGTGACCCAAGGCCGCCAGCCCCGGGCCTCGGTCTTCGCGCTGAGCACCCCTCTGGTCATGGCGGGCGACGCCCTCGGCCTGCTGTCGTGCAGCCTCGAGGAGCTCGAGGCCACCGCCGTGCTGCTGGAGCAGCTCGCGGCCCGCAACCGTCCCGACGCCGACACCGTCGTCAACCCGTCCAAGACGCTGGCCCTGTCGTTGGTCGGGGCCCTGCCCGTCGTGTGGGGAAGCTCTCCGCTGGCGGGCGTCTCGGCGTACCGGTTCGCCTGTCAGCTCAACGAGAACGCGAAGGTGCCGGCCACCTGGGGGGTACTTCCGGAGGCGGGACACAACCAGGTTGTCGGGCTCGACGGGCCGTTCGCTGGGCGCCGCGCCCCTAAGGACGACCTGTTCCGGGACCGCGGTGAGGACAAGGAGAACGAGACCACCCAGCTGCACCTGGTTTTGCTGCGCGACACCCAGGAGCACCCGGCCGTGGCCGCGCGGGCGCGGGTCGTCCGTGACCTGGCCAGGTCCCGCGGGGTCGTCGTCAGCGAGCTGATCGCGGAGGGTTCCTCGAGCTTCCAGCGGATCGCATCGCTGGTCACGCTGGGGGACTGGGCGTCGACCTACCTGGCGCTCGCGCAGGGCCTGGACCCGACGCCGGTGGATGCGATCAGTGAGCTCAAGGGCGCGATCAGGAGGTGAGCGCCGGTGGCGGCAGCAAGGCCATCGTCGCGGCTCTCGGGGCCAACCTGGCGATCGCGGCGTCGAAGCTGTTCGGCTTTTTCGTTACCGGCTCGTCGTCCCTGCTGGCCGAGGCGGTGCACTCGTTCGCCGACTCCGGCAACCAGGTGCTTTTGCTCGTCGGTGGCAAGCAGGCCCGCCGGGAGCCCGACGGGCAGCACCCGTTCGGCTATGGCCGTGACCGCTACTTCTACGCCTTCGTGGTCGCGCTAGTGCTGTTCACCCTGGGCTCGTTGTTCGCGCTGTACGAGGGCATCGACAAGATCCGGCACCCGCACGCGCTGGACTCCGCTGTGGTCGCGATCGTGATCTTGGCCTTCGCGATCGTCGCGGAGAGTTTGTCGTTTCGCACGGCGATCGCCGAGGCCCGCCCCCTCAAGGGTTTGGTGTCCTGGCCTGCGTTCATCCGGCGGGCCACCTCGCCCGAGCTACCAGTGGTGCTGCTCGAGGACTTCGCGGCCCTGATCGGCCTGCTGCTCGCGCTGCTCGGCGTCGCGCTGGTCCTGGTCACCGGAGATCCGGTGTGGGACGGCGTCGGGACCCTGTCGATCGGGATCTTGCTCGGCGTCGTCGCGGTGGTGTTGGCGGTGGAGATGAAGGCGCTGCTCATCGGGGAGTCGGCCTCCCGGGAGGCCGTCGATGCGATCCGGGCGGCCCTGGTCGACGGGGGAGCGGTGCTGCGGGTCATCCACCTCAAGACAATGCACCTGGGACCCGAGGAGTTGCTGGTCGCAGCCAAGATCGCCGTCGCCCCCGCCTTGGCACTGCCAGAGGTGGCCCGGGCGATCGACGCTGCCGAGGCCCGCGTCAGGGCCGTTGAGCCGTTGGCCCGGCAGATATACCTAGAGCCCGACCTGGACCGCGGCGGCGCGTAGCCCCGCTGCGGGGCGCGTCAGGAGCTTCCTGACCCGTCGCAGTACTGCCGGGTGCGTGGCGAGCAGCAGCCCGTCGGCGCTGAGTAAGCAGGTGAGCCAGGAGAACAGTGCCTCCTCAACCGGAAGCCCCCCCACGGTGACGCCGGTGGCGCTGACGGGACCGATCGTCCAGATCCCTCGTGCCAGGACGAGCCGGTCGCAGACGCACAACCAGAGGGCGACCGGAGCGACGCGCAACAGGCGGGATTTGCGCTGCGCGGCCAAGACGTCGTGGGCGATAGCGTGCTGGAGAGCGAACGCAGGCGCGACCCACACCAGCAGCAGGCCCAGATAGCGCAGGTGCCCACCCCACAGCAGCAGGACCGCACCGGCAACGCCGAGGGCCATCTAGCCCGCAGCTAGCCCGGCGCTCCCGCAGGGGCTCCAACGGTGGGTAGCGCCGGGTCGGCAGGGACGCTCCAACGGGGTGTGCGCAGCCGCCACGCGGCGACCAGGACGACCTCGAGGACGACGAAACCGAACTCTTCCACGGGCACCGAACCCACTTGGCCGAGCACCGCGTGGGGGTCGTAGGACCAGACACCCGTTCGCACCAGGAGCCCGTCCCAGGGAGCTGTCCATGCGACGGCGACAGCGGCAAGGACCGCCACCAGCAGCAGGGTCTGTCGCCGACCCCGCGCCCGGACGAGCAGCAGCGCAGCAGGAACGGCGACGGCGAGG
>JAYTHM010000559.1:0-2743 GCA_043732645.1 Frankiales bacterium | reverse complement strand
CTCGCAAGGACCGCAAAGTCACGGCCATCCTGCACTCCGGGTTCCCCGTCCGGCACTGGGACCACGACCTCGGCCCGGGGGCTCCGCGGCTGCTCGCGTCCCGGACGGAAGGGAGCTGGACGGACCTGACGCCCGACTCCGGACGGGCCCTTGACGACGCGGCCTACGACGTGAGCCCCGACGGCCGGTATGTCGTCACCAGCTGGGCCGTCGCCGACCCGCACGCCGTCCGGCGGTCGACCCTGGTCGTGATCAACACTGCCACGGGCGAGCGCCGCGTCCTGGCCGACGCCAAGGGCTATGAGTTCAACCAGCCCAAGGTGTCGCCCGACGGAGCCTGGGTGGCGGCGCTGCGCTGGACCGACAGCACGCCGACCGACCCCGGGGTGGTCGAGCTGGTGCTGCTGGCCTTCCTCGGTGAGGACCTCCGCGTGGTGCAGGCCTGGGACCGTTGGCCGACCGCGCTGGCCTGGTCGCACGACGGCTCCTCGGTAGTCGTCACCGCCGACGACGCCGGGCGTGGACCGGTCTTCCGGGTCAGCGTCGAGACCTTGGAGGTCCGCCGCCTCACCATGGACGACGGTACCTACAGCGACCTGTGCGTCGCCCGTGACGGCAGCGCCCTCTACGCCCTCAGGAGCGGGTACGACGGGCCCCCCGTCCCCGTCCGACTAGATCCCGAGACCCCTGGAGTGCCGACGACGCTGCCGGGCCCGGCCGCGGACCTTGCCTTGCCAGGGCGGCTCGAGGAAATCCGGACGACGGCCGAGGACGGCCGGGAGGTACGGGCCTGGCTGGCGCTGCCACCCGGCGACGGGCCACACCCCCTGCTGCTGTGGGTCCACGGTGGGCCGCTGTCGTCCTGGAATGCCTGGTCGTGGCGCTGGTGCCCCTGGCTGATGGTTGCCCAGGGCTACGCGGTCCTGCTGCCGGACCCGGCCCTGTCGACGGGCTACGGCCTGGCGCACGTGCGGGCCGGCTGGGGGGACTGGGGCGGGGTGCCGTACCGGGACCTGTTGCGGGTGACGGACGCGGCCCTGGAGCGAGGCGACCTCGACGCCGACCGGACCGCCGCGATGGGCGGTAGTTTCGGCGGCTACATGGCCAACTGGATCGCCGGGCACACCGACCGGTTCCGCGCGATCGTCACGCACGCCTCGCTGTGGGGCTTGTCGCGGTTCGGAGCCACGACCGATGGCGCGTGGTACTGGTCACGGGAGATGACTGCAAAGATGGTGGCCCGCAACGACCCTTCGGCATACGTGGACGACATCGTCACGCCGATGCTCGTCGTGCACGGTGACCGCGACTATCGGGTGCCGGTGGGGGAGGCGCTGAGCCTGTGGTGGGACCTGTGCCGACGGGCCCCGGAACCCACCGCGATGCCCCACCGGTTTCTGTACTTTCCGGACGAGAACCACTGGGTGCTGTCGCCAGCACATGCCGTCCTCTGGTACCAAGCTGTCCTCGCGTTCCTCGACCAGCACGTCCGGGGAGCCCGCGAGGTGGTCCCTGACCTACTGGGTTAGCCGCCTCGTACGTCGTCCTGGGTGGTGGACGGCAGGGGTCAGCCCTCACGAATACCACTGACGGACGGCCACTGATCCTCAGCGGGTCAGCAGGTCCCGGACGTGCCCGGTCTCGTTGAGGCTGACCACCCCCCTGCGGCCGTCGCGGGCGGCTCCCACTCGGGTCAAGGACGCGTAGCCGGGAGCGAACCACAGCGGACGCTCCTGGCCGGTCACGTGACCGGTGTAGGCGTTGATCGACCCTGCGTGCGTAAACAGCACGGCCCGGCCCCCCGGGTGCCGACCGGCGATCGCCTCGACCGCGGTCACGACCCGCTCGCGGAAGGCCACGGGGTCGACGTCCGCGTGGTAGAAGTCGCCGCGGACCAGCAGGTCCCAGCGAGGGTCGCCGGCCGCGCGGAGCTCCTCGATCGGCACGTACGTCGAGTGGGCTACGTCGAACTCTGCGAGCCCCTCCTCGACGATCAACGGCAGGCCGAGGGCCTCAACCAGCGGCTGGGCCGTCTGGAGGGCCCGCGTTGCCGGGCTCGAGTAGAGGTGGGTCACGTCATCGCCGTGGAGAGCGCTCACGACCCGCTTGGCCTGCAGGTGTCCGAGCTCGGCCAGTCCCGGGTCGGCGGGGCTGCCGTCCTCGGTCGCGTCGATACGCACCGGCAGGGCGTGGCGGACGAAGACGAGCTCCATGCGGGCCAGAGTAGGTGCGGGGAGGACCGGCCGGGCAGGTGATCTGGCGGTGCTTGCTGGCGAGGGGTCGCCCGGCTCCCAGCCGTCTAGCGTGGGTCGGTGCCCGGTCACCTGCCCGATGGAGAGCCCGTCCCCGACGACGGTGCGCTGCCCGGCCCCGCTCTGGAACGACTGGGACGCAAACCCTTCGGGATCTACGTGCACGTCCCGTTCTGCCGGACGCGCTGCGGCTACTGCGACTTCAACACCTATACCGACCTCGAGGGCCTCCAAAGCTCATACGCCCAGACGGTGGCCCGGGAGCTCCACCTGGCCCGGCAGGTCCTCGGGCAGACCCCGCCCGTCAAGACCGTCTTCGTCGGTGGCGGCACCCCGACCCTGCTGCCGAGCGCCGATCTCGCCCTCGTCCTGCGCACCATCGAGGAGGTTTTCGGCCTGGCTCCCGGCGCGGAGGTCACGACCGAGGCCAACCCGGACTCGGTCGATGCCCGCTCGTTGGACGAGCTGCGTGCCGCCGGGTTCACGCGGAT
>JAYTHM010000558.1:0-2750 GCA_043732645.1 Frankiales bacterium | reverse complement strand
GTGGACGACTAGGAGGGGTGAGGTTCGGCGCCGGCGCCACCGAGTTGCTGGTCAACAAACCCCCAGCTGATGCAGACACGGAAATCGAGGAGTCATTGCACTATCTTGTCAAAGTTTGCCTTGAACTAACCTGAACATCACCACGAAGTCGCCAACGGATCTCGCGCATCCAGCAGTTGTCAATGGATCTTCGCAGGGCAAACCGTCCGCTGCCACCGGTGCGCCCCGGGGTGTGCCGGCTCAACGCATCCAGGGTGCTGGTAAACGACCCCCTGGCTTCCCGCCTCGCGGGGCGGAGGCTGTCGACGAGCAGCCGCGTGCTGTGCGGTTGTGTTCACGTTCCGGCGCGCCGACCTAGAGGCCGCCGGACTCCAGATCCTGGCGACTCACCGCACACCCGATGTCACGTTGGCCGCGGCCAACGCAGACCAGCTCGTCGAGATGCTTCAAAGCCGCCCCCATGGGTGCATGCAAAACCCCCACCATGAGCCTGAGGGCCAGGAGGACCAGCCATGAGTCAGCTCCCGGTCGACCTTCACGTCGACCTGAACAGCGAGACCACACAGGGCTGCCCTGGGGCTTGTTGGACCGGGCCGCCGCACCGGGTGTGATCGTGGAAGGCAACTGGATCGTGGTCGGGTCGGGCGCCGCTCGAGCGGTGGCGCAGATCGCAGACGCCGAGGGCAACGTGGTGCGCGTCCGGCCCCCTTGCCCGGCCCAGTCTCCCGGCACCAACGACTTCTGGGGCACCTCACTGGCTGAACGCCCACACAACCCAGGTCGACCGGCCGGGTTACGACAGCGGCGTGGGGTCGATCAGCCGCCGGCGGGACGGCGGTGCATCCCGCGGCGGCTGGTTCGGTGCCTGCTGGGCCAGTTCCAGCAACTGTGCGGCCTTCTCGGTGGCCGACAGTCCTGTGTTCGCCAGAACCACCGCCGTGAGCTGCGCGAGCACCGCCGGCCCCCGCGGTCGATGCGCCAGTGTCGGCCGTGGAACCGGCGCCCGGAGCGGGTGCGGGCCTGGGGGGCTGCGGTTGCGCGGCAGCGACTCGGTCGTACATCACCTTCATCGCCGGCGAGCCTTTCGGAGTCGACAACCCGGTCGACGACGTGCGTGTAGCCCGGGGTGGTGCGGATGTTGGCGTGGCCGGCGTCGCGTTGCACGACAGCGGCGGAGGGGCCCCGCGTCGTAGGACGACGACAACATGCCGTGCCGCAGGTCGTGGAAGGTTGGGCTCCACTCCAGGCCGGCCCAGGGCGACCGCGGCCCTGAACACCGAACGGGTGGACCGGGGTACTCCAGCTGGTCGACCTCGTGATGGCGATGGGTCAGGTAGTCCGCGTCCAACCACGCCCCACCGACAGGGCGCCCTTGGCGTGACGGGCCCAGAACTGGGCTTGGGTGTTCGCGTTCCGGCAGGACGGGCAGCGACACCCGAAGGAGTAGGTGTGTGCCTTGCCCGTGTGCCGCGGAACGGCCGCTTATCGCGTTGACGTACCGGCTGTGGGGACGGTGACGGGCCGGGGGTCGGCGTCTTTGCGGGCGGCGTGCTCCGCCCGCAGCAGCAGGTCGTCGAACACCAGCGCCTTCGCGCCTCGGGAGTGGGCCTCGACGATGAGCCGGAGCCGGTCGAACACCTTGGGCAACCAGGCTCGGTCCACCACGTTGTCGGTCAGCCAGCGCTGGCCGACCGCGACGTGCGGGATCGTCCTGAGCAGCAACTTTCTTGGCCCGGATGGTGGCGTGCGCGTAGCTGTCCACGACCATCTGAAAGACCCACTGCTGGACCTCGTTGGGGCCGATCGCACCGATGGGGAGATGGCCGAAGACGTACAACAGCTGGCTGCGCACAGCTTGCTTGACGCCCCTTGCCGGTCGGCACGCCACTGTCGTTGGCGAGGTGCGACGCTGTGTTCCTGCAGATGTTCGGTGCCGCGTCGGACAGGGTGGTGGGAGGATGAGCAACCAGACCGGCGAACATCAGCCTTTCGCCGTCGGCGCTGCGGAAGGTCAGCTACTCAGCGTCAGCCTAGGTGTCGCACGCGGCAGTGAATGCCTCGTCCCAGTCCGTCAAGCTCTTGACGCCACCAGTCGGAGCCACGATGGCGCGGTGGCCGCGGGTGTCGGTGTAGCGGGCGTAGAAGGTGGTGGAGCCATCAACGGCCGTTTGGCTCGCCACCGACACCTCAGCCCGTGTGGGACGCCGGGCGCGGCATGGTCATCGATGCGGTCCTTGCGGACCCGTGACCGGGTCAGAGAGGCCCTTCCACGGGAGTCCCAAAGGTGGTGCGGCTTCGGATCTCTTGGAGCTCACCACGAGCCATCACTTTGCGGTGCCAATTCTTGGCAGAGCCTTGTCAGGTTCCACCAAAGTTCTGACGGTCTTCGACGAACATCTACGAACCAGGATTTAGAAAACATGCACTCTGACCTGAAGTTCTCCAGTTCGCTGGTGGACCGCCGTATCTTCGGCATCGGCAACCTGTTCCCCGTGTAACGTCGCAGGTCAGAGACCTAGAGACCGCCAAACGTGGCAGGATCGTGGCGGGGAGGGCCCAGCGATCCGGGGTCGTTCGCTGGGGTTCGCTGCCGATCGTGGCTCAGAAGTCCGGAGCCAGCCTCAGCGCAGACTCACCGGCCGTAGTGGTAACGGCAGGCAGCGATCCGGACCTCGGTGTCGGTGATCTTGTAGACAAGACGGTGCTCGTCGGTGATCCGTCGGGACCAGTAGCCCGCGAAGTCGTGCTTG
>JAYTHM010000557.1:0-2751 GCA_043732645.1 Frankiales bacterium | reverse complement strand
CCAGCCGGGTCGATAACCCGCCATCGCTGAATGTTCCATTGACTGTTGTCATGGTCTGGCCTACTGTCGATGCCCACCGAACAGAGGACCCGCCCGTGCGTACCAGGACCGGCAACAAGACCAGCAGCTTCGCCGGCAAGGTGGCGGTCGTCACTGGGGCCGCCTCGGGCATGGGCCGCAGCCTCGCGCTGCAGCTGGCCGACGAGGGCGCCAGGCTGGCGCTGAGCGACATCGACACTGGAGGGCTGGCCGAGACGGCGGTGCTTGCCCGGACGAAGGGAGCCGTGGTCCACGAGCAGCGCCTCGACGTTGCCGACCGCGACGCCATGACGGCCTACGCCGCCGCGGTCGTGGGCGAGTACGGCACCGTCAACCTGATGGTCAACAACGCCGGCATCGCGCTGTCGGGCGATGTCGAGGACATGTGCCACGGCGACGTCGAGCGCATCATGAATGTCGATTTCTGGGGCGTGGTCAACGGCACGATGGCCTTCCTGCCGCACCTGATCGCCTCCGGTGACGGCCGGCTGGTCAACACCTCCAGCCTGTTCGGGCTCGTCGCAATGCCCGGTCAGAGCGCCTACAACGCGGCCAAGTTCGCCGTACGCGGGTTCACCGAGGCGCTACGACAGGAGATGCTGATCAACGGGCACCCCGTCACCGTGACCTGCGTGCACCCGGGTGGCATCAAGACCAACATCGTCAACAACTCGACCGCTGTCGGAGGGCGGGACGTCGCCGCTCTGGCCGAGCTGTTCGACACCAAGCTGGCCCGGACGTCGTCGGACAAGGCAGCCCAGGTGATCCTGCGCGGGGCGCGCAGGGGCAAGCCACGGGTTCTGATCGGCGGCGACGCGAAGGCCCTCGACGTCCTGCAGCGCCTCACTGGCTCCGGCTACCAGCGGCTGTTCGCCGCGCTGGCCCCGCGTCTGAACCCCAAATCCGCTACCTCCGATGACCTGGTGCGGGCGGCATGACGGACGTGGTGCTCTTCGGAGCCACCGGGTTCGTCGGAAAGCTCACTGCCGCCTATCTGGCCGCGCAGGGCCATCACGTGGGGCTCGCAGGTCGCTCGAAGGACAAGCTCGAAGCGGTACGACGAGACCTTGGCCCCGCCGCCACGGACTGGCCGCTGATCGTCGCTGACTGCTCCGACGCCGTCAGCGTGCAGGCCCTTGCCGGCTCCGCCAAAGCCGTCGCCACGACGGTCGGCCCCTACGCGAAGTACGGCATGCCCCTGCTCGAGGCCTGCGCCCGGGCCGGGACGCACTACGCCGACCTGACAGGCGAGGTGCTGTTCCACCGGGAGGCGATCGACCGCTTCCACGACGTCGCTGTCGCCTCCGGCGCCCGCGTCGTGCCGTCGTGCGGGTTCGACAGCATCCCGTCCGACCTCGCGGTGCTCCTGCTCGCCGAGCAGGTCCGTGCCGACGGCGAGGGCGAGCTCGGCCAGACGGTCCTGGTCGCCTCGCTCAAGGGCGGCGTGAGCGGTGGCACGATCGACTCGCTCCGCACCCAGGTCGACGCCGTCAAGGCCGACCCCTCCCTCGGCGCGCTGGTCGAGGACACCCAGTCCCTGAGCCCGGGCGGGCCGCCCGAGCAGCCGGATGGTTTCTCGGTCAGCCAGCACGAGGGCACCTGGACCGGACCGTTCGTCATGGCGCCGTACAACACCCGGGTCGTCCGCCGGTCCAATGCCCTCGCCGGCTGGAGTTCCGGGCTGCGCTACACCGAGCGGATGGCCTTTGGCGCAGGGCTGCCCGGCCGGGTCCTCGCGACCGCCGCGACGGCTTCGTTGCGGGTCACGGAGCCCGCGATGGGCTTCGGCCCCTCGCGCTTCGTGCTCGACAGGGTCCTTCCCAAGCCAGGCAAGGGGCCCGGTGAGCGGGCCCGCACCAACGGGTGGTTCCGGATGGACGTCGACACGGTCACCTCCACCGGTGCCCGCTACCGCGCTGTCGTCTCCGCCAAGGGCGACCCCGGCTACGCCGCTACCGCTGTCATGCTCGCCGAGAGCGCCCTGTGCCTGGCCTCCGACGTGCTGCTGTCCGGCGGTGGTGTCCTCACGCCTGCAACAGCCATGGGTACGACGCTTGCCGACCGCCTCCGCAAGGCCGGCTTCACCCTCGAGGTCACCCGCCGCTGAGTCCTCAGCGGGGTTGGTGAGTTGCCGGTAGGAGGGCCAGCCGTCGGTGTGCACGTTGGCGCCGGGCGCCACGGCGTCCTGCACGAAGCCGCAGAGGGTGTCGGCCGAGGCGTCGCTGATGACCTGCATCCGCAGCCGACACGAGTGAGGTAGTCCCGGCAGGCGTCGTCATCGGGGAACCAGCGCTGGGACTCGATGATGCTGCTCTGGAAGCCCGGCCTGCCACCAGCAGATCCAAGCGGAGGGAATCGGAAAGAACTGAGCGGCGCTTGCTGTGCCCACCGCAGCCAGGGCAGCAATGCTTGGCCTGGTGGTATCAGTGGCGACACCATAAGGATATGGCCATGACTCTTTGACTTGATAAAGGCGAGAGCGACGCGCTTCGAAGGCGCGCGGAGCGCGAGGGACGCTCCATGCAGGAAGTCGCACGGCAGGCTGTAAGGGATTACGTAGAGCGCACGAGCCGGCGAGATCTTCTCGATGCGGTTCTTGATGATGAACTTTCCCGTTTCGCCGAGGCGCTGGAGCGACTCGGCCAGTGATCTTCCTGGACGTCGAGGAACTGCTTCACGTGGCGCAACGCGCCGTCGGACTTGTCGACGTAC
>JAYTHM010000556.1:0-2757 GCA_043732645.1 Frankiales bacterium | reverse complement strand
CCTGCAGGTGTTGCTGGTCTGCGGTGGTGTCGGCGGCGGTGCGCTCGGTCGGTGTGAGGTCGGGCCGGGTGGTGGTGTCGATGGCGATGATCGAGCGGGCGGCGGCGATGCCGGCGCGCAGCGCGGCGAGGGTGGCGGCGGCGGTGGGCAGCGGTAGGAGGGTGGTGTCCCAACTGCCGGTGGGCTGGGGGTGGTAACCGAGGCCGAGGTAGTCCTGGTGCTGGGCGGGAACGGCGAAGTTGATGCCCCGGTCGCGGCTGGCCGTCTGGAGGTCGTACAGGGCCTGGGTGCTGGCGGCGGTGTGGGAGAAGTCGGAGTCCTCCCCCCAGTTCTCGGTGAGGTTGAGCAGTCGGCGCAGCTGCTCCCCGGCGAGGTCGAGCACTGCCCACGTCGCCGCGGTGCGGCCGGCCTCGAGGAGGCCGGCGGCGTCCAGGACGGTGTCGAGGACCTGTCGGGTGCCGGCGATGACGGTGGCCACGTAGTGGCCGTCCTTACGGACCCAGGGGTCCTGGGTGAAGTCGCGGGTGAACATGCGCTGGACTATCTCGGCGGTGGGGGTGTCGAAGCGGGCGTTCAGGGTGTCGGTGAGGGCTCGGACGGCTCGGGCGTAGCGCAGCGCCGGGTCGGTGGGGGCCGGGTTGTCCAGCAGCCAGGGGCGCAGCAGCGCGAGGCATCCGAGTTCTGGGGTGGTCGGGGTTGTCATGTGAGGCCTTTCGTCAGAGTGGGCGCGCGTCAGGTAGTTGCCGTCGAGAGATGTGGGCGAGCGGGTCAGAGGTGGCGGCCCACGTGGTCGATGACCACGAGGCCTTGGGTGAAGGACCCGTAGATCCGTCCGCACTGGTCCGGGCCGGTGCGGTCGCCGGCCTTGAGGTGGGCCTCCCGGCTCAGGACCTGCCCCTCGTAGGTGAACCGGTCGGTCTGGCGGCTCAGGGTGGCGTCGGTTGGTGCGAACACGAGGCCCCTGTGTCGGGCGGCCACGAAGATCCCGTGGGCGCAGCAACCGGCCCGCAGGTCGATCACCATCTCGGCTAGGCGGAGCAGGTCGCGTTCCATCCGCTGCACCGACCGGAAACGGGCCTTGCGCCAGGACACCGTCGCGTTTTCGGTGAACACCAACGCACCCCCGGTGAGCAGGGTCAGGTAGGCGAAGAACTCGAGCGCCTCGGACGGGTGGAGTCCGGGCCGTCTGTGCGCCCCGGTGGGCGGCAGTACTACGCGGCGGGCGGCCTTCTTCGCAGCGGCCTTCGGGCAGCGGGTGCGGGTCTGGATCAGGTGGCTCATATTACTTCTTTCTTTGTTGTTGCATCTGCGTCACAACGCTACGAGATGTGGTCGATGTGTTGCAGTAACGTTTCATGTGGATGGCTTCTTGTCCACCGATAAATAAGGGCACATAACGGGTTATTAGGTGCCATTTGTTAATTAGAACGAACCATTTCCGCTGGTCACGATCCTGTCAATATATTGCCCTGACCTGCAGCGACGCCCCGAGATGAAAGTAAGTTCACCCGTTCGGGTTACGCGCGAGACGTGGGCTGGTATCTGCACGGAGGGGGCTAGTCCATCCATTGTGACTGCGGTGTAGTTAAATCAGTCGAGAGCCGCACTAGGGGTGGTGTTCACCGAGCCTGGCTCGGTCAGGCCTCATTTAACGAGGGCGCCGTGTGAAGCTGAGCGCATAATGGCGGATTTGACCCTGACGTGGCTTTGCGGGGTTCGGGTTGAGCTGTCCGACACTGACGGGCCGGGGTCCGCGACTGCATCCCATGTCCTGAGTTCGCCGCAGGGTGCGGCGTCGGGCACTCCGGTGCTGTCCAGCGCATCGGAACCACATGGGTGATGCGGCGCGTCCTAGCGCCGGCCCGAATTGGGAACAGTTCATCCGACGGATCTGAGCCGGCAGTTCATGTGCCTCGGGAAGGTGACCCCCCCCCGCGGGCGGTTGGTGCCGACCACGTTCACGGCTCCAGCGACCCGAGCACCCCTCGGCGTGCCCTGGCCGGGTTTCCGATGCCCGCCGAGCAACTAGGCAACAACGTGAAACGCAACCGGGTTGGCCTGGCGTATCGATCAAAACAGGTTCGTAAGTCTGCATGGGACATGGACTACCCGGTGTCTGTGCCTGTACTCGTCGACCCTGAGGTGGTTGAGGACGCCGTCCGCGCGGCCTTGGCCCCACTGTTGAACCTCGCGAGTCACGCCGACCCACCTCGTCTACCGTCGTTTGGGCTATCAGGACGAGTTGACACAACAGCGCTAGGCCCCGCGCGTCGGGGCTGACTCGGGATAACGCGCCAGGCGTCGACCGATCCTGATCGGGCAACAGTCGCCCGCCGCAAGCGGTCGATGCCCACGGTGGGGTTGACGCTGTGGTTGCGCCAGCCAGGCGAGGCGTCCTACGGTGCACCCAGTTCCAGAGTGGCAGCGGTAAGCCTCGCGGCTAGCTGTCCAGCAACCCTCACCATCGGGGTGCTTCCGCGGGAAGAACTGGCCTGCACCACCGGGTGCGGGCAACGATGGGATCACCAGCCGGACGCGCCGGGGTCCCAGGACCCTTGGAGCCCGCCCATGTCCGCTACCCCTGACATTCCCCGTCAGCACACCCGGCGTATCGAGTTCGACAACCGTCACGAGTTCGCGAACTTCGACGACCACGGTGGCGCGGTGGACCCCGACGAAACCTTCCCGACGGTGGACTCGGCCCGCAGCGAGATCGACTACCTGAACGACACGGTCGATCTGGGCGCCGGACGCGCC
>JAYTHM010000555.1:0-2760 GCA_043732645.1 Frankiales bacterium | reverse complement strand
CCACGACCGACACACTAGCCACGGCCTGCCCCGGCAGAGGGGGCGTTCAGGGGCGGTTCCCCTCAGCGGGTGATCTCGGTGCCCGCCCGGCCGGCGAGGACGTCGACCGCTTGGGCCAGGGCGCCGATCGCCGCCCGGCCACCGGCCTCGACGAACGTCACGCAGGCCTCGACCTTCGGCCCCATCGAGCCTTCGGGGAACTCGCCCTCGGCCAGCAGCGCCTTGGCCTCCGCGACCGGCAGCGTCGACAAGGCTCGGGCCGACGGGGTCCCGTAGCCGACCTGCACCCGGTCGACCTCGGTCAGCACCAGCAGCAGGTCCGCCCCGACGGCGGTCGCCAGCAGCGCAGCCGTACGGTCCTTGTCGACCACCGCCTCGACGCCCCGCAGCTGTCCACGGTGCTCGACGACAGGCACTCCCCCGCCGCCTGCCGCGACGACGACGTGGCCGGAGTCAACCAGCGCTGTCAACGGCCCCTGCTCCACGAACCGCAACGGCTTGGGTGAGGCGACAACCCGGCGCCACCGCCCGTCACCCTGGATCGCGAAGACGTGCCCGGAGGCCTGCGCGATCTCCTTCGCCACCGGCCGCGGGTACGACGGCCCTACGGGCTTTGTGGGCCGCCGGAAGGCCGGGTCGCGGCCGTCGACGACGACCTGAGTGACCAGGGAGAGCACCCGCGTATCAAGCCGGCGGCGGCGCAGGGCGTTGTCGAGAGCCTGCGCGACGAGGTAGCCGATCTGGCCCTGCGAGAGGGCCCCGCAGACGTCCATCGGCATCGGCGGTACATCGGCGGCAGCCAGCTCTTGTTGGAGCAGCAGCCGACCGACCTGCGGACCGTTCCCGTGGGTGAGGACCAGCGAGGTCCCGGTCGCGACCAGGTCCGCTAGGGCCGAGGCGGTGTCGGCCAGGGCCGCACGCATCTCCTCGACCGAGCCGCTGCCGCCCGTAGGTGACAGGGCGTTACCCCCGAGTGCCACCACGACGCGCATCGGTGCAGGTTAGGTGGCCCGGTGTCACCTGGCCCGGCGGGCGCGCCCTAAGAGCCGTGCACCTTCAAGGTGGACAGCCGTTCCTGCAGGTCTATCCAGTCGGTGGACGGCCCGGCCGACCCGGGCTCCGAGGCCGGCTTGGAAGCTTCCGAGGGCCCGGGCGCAGGTGGCACCGGCTGTCGCGGGGCTTCGGCGATCCGGTCCTGCACGACGGACAGGACGTCGTCCCAGTCGAGCGGCAGGCCGTCGCGAACCCACAGGTGACGTCCACAGGAGGCACAGCTGTGCAAGGCAAGCTTGGCGGCGTCGACGTCGTGCGGGTTGGTCACCTCGATCGCGCTCATCAGTCGGCGGCAGCAGGTCGTCACGGCCGACGCAGTGCCTGGGCTGGGAGTGCTGCCGGGGCTGGGGTTGCTCTCTGGACTGGGCATGGGCAGAGCCTGTGAGAAGACGCGGGCCCGGGCCATGGCCCGTTGAGGCCATCTTGGGCACCTCTCACCGAGCCTTGTCAGCTTATGGAGCCTTGTCAGCCCAGCCGGGCGAGGTCGGCTGCGCCGACCATGCCGGCCTCGTTGCCGAGCGCGGCGAGCCGGATCTCGGCGTGGGTGCGGTGGGTGGTACCGGTCAGGTGCTCGGCGAAGGCCCGACGGGCCGGGGCGAGCAGCAGCTCGCCGGTGTCCGCGACGCCCCCACCGATGACGAAGACGGCAGGGTCCAGCGTGGACGCAAGGTCCGCAAGGCCCTGGCCGAGGGAGCTGCCTACCGCCTCGAAGCAGGCCAAAGCGGCCGGGTCTCCCTCCTGGGCTGCGGTGGTGACCTCGAGGGCCTCGATCCCCTCCGGACGCCCGTCGCCGAGCTCGAGCAGGCGCTTGCCCCAGTCCTTCCGGACGTCGGCGATCTCGCGTGCCTCGTGCAGCAGGGCCCGTCCGGAGCAGTACTGCTCCCAACAGCCGCGCTGGCCACAGCCGCAACGCCGGCCGTTGGGGACAACCTGCATGTGGCCGAACTCCGCGCCGATGCCATAGCGGCCGCGGTAGAGCCTGCCGTCGAGCACGATGCCCCCACCGATGCCAGTGCCGACGGTGACGCACACGAGGTGGTCGAAGCCGCGACCAGCCCCGAACCGGTACTCCCCCCAGGCGGCGGCGTTCGCGTCGTTCTCGACGACGACGGGCAGCCCGATCAGCTTGGCGACCTCGTCGCGCAACGGCTCGTCGCGCCAGGCGAGGTTGGGGGCGAACAGCACCGTCGAGCGCTCGGCGTCGATGAAGCCCGCGGCGCCGATGCCGACGGCGGTGACGTCGTAGCTGGCCCGCAGCTCGGCGACCAGGTCGGCGATGGTCTGCTCGACATCTGACGGCGACGTCGAGGGTGTCGGCCGCCGGCTCTTCGCGATGACCACGCCCTGCTCGTCGACGACCCCTGCCGCGACCTTGGTACCGCCCACGTCGACACCGATGGCCAAGCTCACGGGTCAACCCTCCCGGATGTCGATGTGCTGCAGGCGCGAGCCTGCCGGCGGCGCCGGGTGCGAGGTGACCGTAGTCCGCAGCGCGGCCACGAACGACGACGCCGCGTCGAGCAGGTGCTCGACGGTCTCGGGCGTCACCTGGCGCAGGGCGGCTACCGCCTGGCAGACCGGGCAGACCTGGCACTCGGCGGACCCGGTGGCAAGGTGCTCGCTGTCCAAGCGAGTCCTCGCCCACTCCTGGGCTGCTGCCAGCAGCTTCACGGCCTCCTCGGCCGCGCTGCCCAAGGGGTCGGTCAT
>JAYTHM010000554.1:0-2764 GCA_043732645.1 Frankiales bacterium | reverse complement strand
ACTCGAAATTGAGGGTGATCGAACCGTTGTCGCTGGTGGTCTTGATCTGCGCCCAGCCGTCATTGGGCGGCTTACCGGGGCGCGGAGGATCGGAGTGCGCAATCGCAGTGCCCAGCAGTCGGGCGTAGAAGCTGGCCAAGGTACGCGGATCGTTGGCGCCGATCGTGACCGAGGTGAGTTGCAGGCGGGGTGTCATACCCAGGTGCTCCCTTCACGCACCATCAAGGATACGGCGCCCACGAGCCATGCCAAGTAGTTGACGGCCCGGCGAAACCTGCGAGTGGTACGAGCACAAGCCCAACCCGCCGCGACGAGGTCGTGGGACTGCAGCTGCGCCGGCGCCGACGTCCCGCACGGGATCGCCGAACGACGATGGTGTGCGCTATCGGCGTCAGAAGTTGGGGCCGGACTCCGCGTACAGCTCGTTGCCGGTCTGGGCGTCGATGAGCGTGAGCGTCGTGCATCTTGGGTACTCCGTGATCGATGGGTGCGGTGAGCCAACTGGACCGGCCGGGGCGCTACAGGTGACCCCGATCCAGGTCATTGCCCACACAAGCTGTTTGATCGCCGCCGGTATCAGTGTGCCGTCGGGTCCCGCCGTCCCCGTGTTGGTCAGCGTGACCAGGGCGAGCTGCACGGACGAGATGGGTGAGGGCTCACAGACGATCAGGCCGGTCGTGCACTTCGCGAGCGCCTGCTGCGAGGTCGTGGCGGGCGCTGCGTCGGCCGGTGGTGGCTCGAGGATGATCCCCGCGTTGGCGTAGCGCACCGTCGTGGTCAGTCGCGACTGTATGGCGGCCGTGGTCGATGACGATGAGCCCAACGGGGCCTGCGCCGGCGTGGTTGTCTGCGTTGTGGAGCCGCACCCCGACAAGACCAGGGCGACGAGACCGGTGAGAGCCGCGAGGGTGTTTCGCGTCAACTGCATCACGCCATCCCAACTTCGAAAGCTTCCGTACATCAGCCCTCGGCGGTTCTGGTGAACACCGCTCGTCGAACAGACCTTGAGGCTATGAGCGTTAGTTCATTTCGTCTACTTTTAGGTGCGCTTATCGGGTCGCCTCGCCGCGCACCGCCGCTACTGGCTCGACTGTGGTTCGCCGGCGATCCCGAAAGCAAGCCAGGCGCGTCACCAGTCGCGGAACGGGATCCGGCGACCGCGTCAGCAGTTCGGGCCTCGAGCCGGCACGTCCCGGACGGGTGCTCCATACGGAACGCCGATGAGCGTGGTGGCGTCCCGATGCCCGATGGTCATCAGGTGATCGCTCAGCCAGTGAGTCAACGCGTGCCGGTCCTGTGGGCACTGCGCCGCTCGGCGCGGAGTGACCGCAATCGGGCACCTGGTCCGTGGTGCGGTGGTGCGGTAGTGCGGTAGTGCGGTAGTGCGGTGGGAGGGTGGTGGTCGCGTGGTGTCGTCGGGGATGAGGGGGAGGTGCCGTGGCGGTAATCCGTGCAGCGCGGGAGTCGGACGTGGCGGCGTTGATCGAGCTCCGGTCCGAAGCCGGGCCGGTGGCCGTCGACCGCGATCAGCTGCGGGGTGACTTCGCTGAGGGCCGCATGCGGGCGCCCTGGTCGTGGCTGGTCGAGGACGACGGTGTGGTGGTGGGCCGGGCCTTGTGGTGGGGACGGGCCGACGGTGCGGTGCCGCTGTCGTTGGACGTGGTGGACCTGGCAGAACAGGTGGAGGACCGCGCTGGCGTCGGAGCTGAGCTGCTGTCCGCCGCCCACGCCGATCTCACCGCGCAGGGCGCGACCAAGCCCGTGGAGTACACGCTGCGGCTGCCGCAGGGTTGGCGGGAGGACGCGGCGGCGTCTGCTGCGGTGCGGTGGCGGCGTGAGGCGTGCCGTCGCAGCGGGCTGACCGAGGAGCTGGAGCGACTGCAGTACGCCTGGACTCCTGGCTGCGGGGTGCCGGCGGCCTCGACGCGGGTGAGCTTCCGTCCCGGAGACGACGACGAGTTCCTCGACCTGTTCACCCAGGTGGCCCGGGGGTCGCTGGACGTCGAGACGCAGCGGTCGGTCGACAAGATGGGTGCGCAGGGTCAGGCCCGTGACGACCTCGACTTCTACCTCGGCTGCCCGGGGGAGCGTGACTGGTGGCGGGTGGCGATCGACGCGGACGGCACTCCGATGGGTTTCGCTGTCCCGTCGGCCACCCCGTACCACCGCAACGTCGGCTACCTCGGGGTTCTGCCGACCTGGCGCGGGCAGAGACTCGTCGGCGACCTGCTGGGCGAGATCACGCGTGTGCACGCTGCAGCTGGGGCCACGATGATCACCGCGACCACCGACACCACCAACGCCCCGATGGCCGCGGCGTTCGATCGGGCGGGCTACCCGATCACCGAGGTGCGCCTGGTGTGGAGTGCACCATGAGCCGCTCTCCATCGACACAGACGCCCACGTGTTGTCGCCGAACGCAGGTCCGTGTGACGTGATTCGCCCAAGGATTCCGTAGGCGCACATCGTCGCCGCGAACCGCGCGGGAGTGGCCTGAGCCTCGGCAGCCGCCGCGGCCTGCTTCGCCCCGCGGACAAGCACATCGCATTGCGCGCGGTCATCCGAGGCGCTGCGCTGTCCCAGAAGACGAACCTGCCGCGGTGAGCTCATCAGGCTGGGGCACCGGTCAACGCCGTCCCAATTGCCGAACCGCTACCGGGAACGTGGCAGCTCACTGGGGGCGCGAACGCCGCCGTGTCCCGTAGGCCCCGTCCGCAAAGCTTCCCGGTGACGGGGCGTCCTGCGGTGCCGAACGGTGTCTCAC
>JAYTHM010000553.1:0-2765 GCA_043732645.1 Frankiales bacterium | reverse complement strand
TGGTCCGCGCCGCTGCCGGAGGTGAGCCGCGACCGGGTGTCGGTGAGGGTCGCAACCTCCTGTCGCAGGCGGGCACTGCGGTTGCTCAGCTCGTCGAGGATCTGTACTAGGTCCTCCTGGCGGGCGTTCGTGAGCAGCCCGTCGCTACGGGTGGACCGCACCTGGACGGCAAGCCCGAAGCCGAGGAGCAGCAGCAGGGCCGCGACGAGGATGTCGACGCGGCGGGCTCGCGGACGTAGGAAGCGCGACCAGCGCGTTGACCCGGTCATGCGTGGAAAAGGTGTCGGCGGATGGCCGCAGTGTTGGTGAAGATCCGGATGCCGAGTACGACCACCACACCGGTGGACAGCTGACCGCCGACGCCGAGCTGGTCGCCGAGGAAGACGACCAGGGCGGCAACCAGCACGTTGCTCACGAATGACACGACGAACACCCGGTCGTCGAAGATCCCATCTAGCTGCGCCCGGACGGCCCCGAACACGGCGTCAAGCGCGGCGACGACGGCGATCGGGAGGTAGGGCTGCAGCTCTGACGGCACCGTCGGATGCAGCACCAGCCCCAGGATGACGCCGAGGACGAGTGCGACCGCAGGGATCACGGGGTGCGTCCGGGTGACGCTGACGGCTTGGCTGAAGGGACGGCTGAGGCAGTAGCTGACGGCGTGGCGGATGGGGTCGCTGACAGGGCGGTGGACGGCCGGGGTACGGCGTGGGCCAGCCGCAGGTCGGGGGTGGCGGCTGCGGCGAGCCGGAGGTCGGAGGCGCGGCTCACCGCGAAGCCGATCCCGTACAGGGAGATCCACGTGGTGAACCTCCGGGCAGTCGTGCTGTCGGCAAAGCTCGGCTCCATCTGCTCGGTGCCTCCGACGGCGCGCAGCACGTACGGCGGGGAAAGCGGGCGGAAGTCCACCAAGATCGCCTCCCCCGCCGAGCGGATGGCCGTCATCGCCGTCAGGCGCTGACCGTTGACACTGATCGCCTCGGCCCCGGCAGCCCACAGGGCGTTCACGACATCCTGAACGTCCCGGTCGTAGATCCTGCCGCTGCCGAGCTGGCCTGCGCTGCTGGTGGCATCGGAGCTGACGTCGGGCGCGTTGTCCAGCGTGACGACCAGCCCGGGTCCGCGCACCGCCGTACCGCCGGTGACGAGCTCCAGCTCGGCCACCTGACCTGCTGCCGAGCGTCCCTTGGCTCCTGCGCCCAGGGCGACATCCCGCGCCCTTTGCACCTCGCCGCGCAGGCGGCTGGCCTGCGCGTCGAGCTGGTCGGTCTCGGTCGTCCGCCGGTGCACCTCCGCGATCAGGGCCCGGCGTCCCGTCCCGGCAGCGTCGGCTCGCTGGCGCACCTGCGAAGCCGCGATGCCGGTGGCGGCGCCGACCACGACGAATAGGACCGTCAGGACGAACGGCATCCGGCGCGGCCCTCTCGGGCGGCTCCCCGCAGGCCCCTGCGACGATGACGTCCGGCGGGCAGCTGCCTCACCATAGGACGGGTCTAGGGCTGCTGTCGTCATGTCGACAAGCAAACTCATTGATCTATCGCTCCCATTGGTCGCAGCGAGCGGACCGGAGCTCATGGACCCATCATGCCCCACAATCACCCGTTTGCTGCGCTGCCGCGCGGTCAGAGCTCGCGGCGCCACCGGGTCTTCGACGGGTCGACCTCTCGGGCGCCGCCACGGTCGCGAACAGGACCGTCTTACTGCGGGTCCTGCGGCAACTGCACGGTCCTGTGAGCCTCGAGGCTCACAGGAGCTGGCTCACTGCCTGCCGGTCGGCCGCTCGTGCTCAGCCCCGGGCCGCTGGTCATTGCGCGCGCTCCGGGGCCGTCCTGTCCGCCCATCTCGGGCTGAGCGCTGCTGGCCCGGTCCGCTGCCTCGCCAACAATCACGCACCAGTTTCCCAGCACCCGCTGGGCAGCAGCGGAGTCGGCGCCCTCAGCCCAGACGTGCGTAAGGGCCTCCGACGGGTCGGGCAGGACGAGGACCCAGGATCCGTCGGACTCGACAACCCGAACGCCGTCGGTCGTGTCGAGCTCCCGGTTCCCAGCGGCCTCCACCACACTGCGCATGACCGCCCCCTTCGCCGCCCAGGGCGTGGGGACGTCCCGTCGTACGACGTGGGCCTGCGGGATGCGGGCGTCGATCTGGGACAGCGTCAACTGAGTGCGGGCCACGAGGCCCACCAGCCGGGCAAACGCGGCCACTCCGTCGATGGCGGAGGAGAACTCCGGGATGACGAAGCCACCCCGACCGTCGCCGGCGAAGACGACTCCCGGCTCTGCGGCGGCCCGGGACAGGTCGTCGGGGGAGGTGGAGGTCCAGGCGATCTCAGCACCGTGGAAGCGGGTGACGCGTTCGGCCACCCTCGTTGTGGTCACCGGCAGCGCGATCCGGGCACCCCGACCTCGCTCGGCGGCCACCAAGTCGAGTAAGACGAGCAGGGCCCGGTCCTCGTGGACGAGCTGGCCACGCTCGTCGACGAGGAAAAGCCGCTCGCCGACAGGGTCGAAGCGCACCCCGAACGCCGCCCGCGAGCTCGAGACGAGCGCGCCGAGGCGCTCCATCCCCTGCTGGTGCTCAGCAAGGGTGCCTGCGGCGAGGTTCTCGTCGAGTCGGTTGTTGACCGTTAGGACGTCGACGCCGAGCCGACCCAGGAGCGTGGGCAGGACCAGCGAGGCCGCACCGCAGGCGGTGTCGACGACGACCTTCAGATCGGCCTCGGCGATACCGGTGACATCGATTGCGCTGAATAGCTCCTGGGAGTA
>JAYTHM010000552.1:0-2768 GCA_043732645.1 Frankiales bacterium | reverse complement strand
CCCACGACCCGGCCCGGGTAGACCAGCAGGAGCGGCTCCTGCCACTGACGCGCGCGCGCTCCTGCCGGCCCGACGACCTCGCGACCTGCAGCCTGGTTCGCCTGGAGTACCTCGGCAGTGGGCTCTTGGGTCAGCACAGTGGTGCAGCGCTCATCCGGCTCCCCGAGCCGCTCCAGGACCTCGCACCCGGTGAAGTCCTCGCCCAGGGCGTCGAGCAGGGCCACCGGTCCACTGCCGGTGTCGGTCAGCACCGCGACTCGGCGCAGCTCCGCGGAGTACCTGCGCCAGGCGTTCACGGCGGGCGCGAGCGGCCGGCCGTGCGCACTGACCACCACCGCGTCGTCCCAGGGCAGGCCGAGGCGCCCGAACGCCGCCGCGACGCTGGACACTGCCGGGAGCACGCGGAGCCCCACGTACCCACCCTGACGCCCCGAGAGCCGCCGGACGATGCCGAAGAAGCCGGGGTCGCCGCTGGCGAGCACGACGACCCGTTCCCCATCGTGGTGGGCCTTGGAGATCTCCTCGGCAGCCGCGTCGACCGGGCCCATCACCACCGTCCTCGCCGTAGCCGGCAGGGCGAGGGCCGCCAGGTGCCGTCGACCGCCGACGACCAGCTCAGCAGCCGCCAGTGCCTGCCGCGCCGCGGGCGACAGCGGACTGCCGTCGTAGCCCACGACCGTGACCGGGGGCAAGGAGGCAGCGGGCTTGGGCGAGCCCAACCACCCCGTCACGCCGCGACCCACTCCGGCCGGGTGGCTGCGACGACGGCCCGTCCCGTGAAGTCCACCATCGCCACCTCGGCCGTGAGCGCACCCTCGGTGAAACGCACAAGCACGTCGGCGACCTCTGCGCAGAGCCGGTCGCCGGCCTCGCGCAGGACCCCTGCCGACTCCCAGACCTCGTAGGCGTGCCGAGCCGTGTTGGCCTGCAAAACCTGAGAAGCGGTCTCCGGCTCGAGGGCGGCCAGGACGTCGAGTGGCACCTTCGACTTCGTGTAGTGCGTCATAAGGACCCCGCCCGCAAGCTTGGCCAGCTTGCCGACCATCCCGACGAAGACGACCCGGGTCAGCCCGTCCTGGACGGCCTGCCGCAGTGCGGACCCGGTGAAGTCGCCGACCTCGACGAAGCACACGTCGGGCAGGTCCGGCAGAAGTGCCATGGCACCCTTCTCGGTGCGACCTCCGGTGCAGAGCACGAGGGTGTCGAGCTGCTGGGCCGCCATCACGCTGACAGCCTGCACGACCGACGCGCGCCAAGACTCGGTGGAAAAGGGCCTGACGACCCCGGTGGTGCCCAGAATGCTGATGCCACCGAGGATCCCGAGCCGGGCGTTGGTCGTCTTGCGGGCGCGCCGTTCTCCGTCCGGGACGCTGACAACGACCCGCAGTCCGCGGTCGGTGACCTCCTGGACTGCCTGCGTGATCATCTCCCGCGGCACCGGGTTGATGGCCGGGCCGCCGACCTCGAGCCCCAGGCCGGGCTTGGTGACCGTGCCGACCCCGACGCCTGCTTCCAGCACCAGGGCCGGCGCCCAGGACACGGTGACGGTGAGCGCCGCGCCGTGCGTCACGTCCGGGTCGTCACCGGCGTCCTTGATGACCACTGCCGTCGCTTCTTCGGAGCTGAAGACGCAGGACTCCACCGCGAAAGACACCCGCTGCCCGCTGGGAAGGGCCACGTTGACGTCGGTCACCGGCGCTTGATCTCGCAGCGCGAGGGCAGCCGCCTTAGCTGCGGCTGCACTGCACGTGCCCGTCGTCCACCCGCTGCGGAGCAGGCCCGTGCGGACCTTCGCCGTACGCGGGAGGGAGGGCTCGCGCAGCTCGCTCAACGGGCTGCTTCCTTGGCCAGCCTGAGGGCCTGCCGGGCCTGCTGCGACTCGACCTTGCGGTGCTCGTGGAAGTGCCCCGGGTGGTAGAGGTGCGAGCGGGTCCCACCGGAGGCAAGTGCCGGACCGACCAGGACGATGGTGTGCTTGTAGAGCTTGTGCTCCTTGACCTTCTCGGCCAGATCGCCGAGTCGGCAGGAGAAGACAAGCTCTTCGGGCCAGGTTGCGGCGTAGGCGACGACGCAGGGCGTGTCCTCGTCGTAGGCGCCGGCGAGCAGCTCGGTCTGCAGCTGCGTGGTGCGGGCCGCCGACAGGAACAGGCACATCGTGGCACCGATCTCGGCGTACGCCCGGACCGTCTCACGCGGGGGCATCGGCGTCTTGCCACCTTCCAGGCGCGTCAGCACCACCGACTGCGCGACCTCCGGGATGGTGAGCTCGCGCTGCACGAGGGCGGCCACAGCACTAAAGGACGAGACCCCGGGGATGACCTCGGTCGCCAGCCCCAGAGCCGCGCAGAGTTCGTGCTGCTCCTGCGTGCCGCCCCAGAGCGCCGGGTCTCCGGAGTGGATGCGGGCGACCCGCAGGCCCTCGGCCGCGGCCCGCTCGTAGTGCGTCGTGATCCCTTCCAGGGAGTGCTCGGCCGAGTTGACGACCAGCGCATCGGGGCGCACGTGCTGCAGGACGTCCTCGTGCACCAGCGACGCGGCCCAAATCACGATGTCGGCCTCGGCGATCCGCTGCGCGCCCCGCAGGGTGATCAGGTCTGCAGCCCCCGGGCCTGCACCTACGAACGAGACGAGGCCAGTCACAGCTTTCCTCCACGAGTGGTACGACGAGCCGGCGCGATGACCGTCGACAGGTAGGGCGCCGGAGAGGTCGGCAGCGGGCCGACCTGCTCGTCGGGCAGGCCGAGAGCAGTGCCGAACACGGCGCTGTC
>JAYTHM010000551.1:0-2769 GCA_043732645.1 Frankiales bacterium | reverse complement strand
CGACGGACCTCACGGCTGCTCCGGGAGCCACGCGCGCAGCCACGCGAGCAGCGGGGGGCCAAGGTCGTCGCGCTCCGACGCCAGGCAGACCAGGGTCTTGAGGTAGTCGAGGCGGTCGCCGGTGTCGTAGCGGCGGCCACGGAACACCACGCCGTGCAGCGGCTCCATCCCGATCATCAACTGCATGGCGTCGGTGATCTGGATCTCCCCGCCACGGCCGGGCGGGGTACGGCGGAGCACCTCGAACACGGTTGGGGACAGTACGTAGCGACCGATGACCGCCAGGTTGCTCGGCGCCTGTTCGACGGGGGGTTTCTCCACCAGGCCGGTGATCTGGACGACGTCACCGTCCCCGGACACCGCAGCGCAGCCGTACATCGAGATGTGCTCCCGGGGGACCTCCATGAGGGCCACGACGTTCCCGCCCTCGCGCTGCTGGACCTCGATCATCTGCTCGAGCAGCGAGTCCCGGGGGTCGATCAGGTCATCGCCGAGCAGTACCGCGAACGGCTCGTCGCCAACGTGCTCCGCCGCCACCAAGATGGCGTGCCCGAGGCCCTTCGGGTCGCCCTGCCGGACAAAGTGCATGTCCCCGAGGTGTGTCGATGCCTGGACCGCAGCGAGCTTGGCGAGGTCGCCCTTGGCCTCGAGTGCCTGCTCGAGCTCGATGTTGCGGTCGAAGTGGTCCTCGAGCGCCCGTTTGCTGCGGCCGGTGATCATCAGCACGTCGGTGAGGCCGGCGCGGACGGCCTCCTCCACGACGTACTGGATTGCAGGGGTGTCGACGACGGGCAGCAGCTCCTTGGGGACCGCCTTGGTAGCAGGGAGAAAGCGCGTGCCCAGACCGGCCGCTGGGATGACGGCCTTGCGGATCGGCATGCTCCTCACCCTAGTGGGGCACAGGCAGCCCGGGGGGTGAGCGGGTCAGCCGGGCAGCTGTGCGGCGGCCGGGGTACCGGTCGACACCCGCCAGGTGTCACGACCGGAGCGCTTGGCCACATAGAGGGCCTCGTCGGCGCGGGCGAGCAGGGCGCTCGCGACGAGCCCGTGCGTCGGGAAGACCGACACCCCGCCGGAGATGGTGACGTGGACCGGTGGCTGGCCGGGCTCCCCGAAGGGCTTGCACCGGATCGCCTCGCAGATCCGCTCGACGAGCTGAGCAGCGCCCGACCCGTCGGTCTCGGGCAGCACGACGACGATCTCCTCCCCCCCGTAGCGGGCGACGGTGTCGACGTCGCGGACCTCCGCCCGGATGCGGGCAGCGAGCTCGACGAGGACGGCGTCACCGCGCTGGTGACCGAAACTGTCGTTGACGGCCTTGAAGTGGTCGAGGTCGAGCATCAGCAGCGAGAGCGGCCGGCCGAAGCGGGCCGCGCGCTCGATCTCCTTGGCGACCGTCATCGTGAAGTAGCGGTAGTTCCACAGCCCCGTCAGACCGTCGGTGATCGACAGCCGCTGGGCCTCCTCGTGCAGCAGCACGTTGTCGACGGCAACGCTCGCCTGGGACGCGAAGGTCCGGATGGTCGCGAGGTCGTTGTCCTCAAAGCCCTCGGGCAACGAGGAGTCGTAAAGGTCGAGCACGCCGATGACCGTGCCGGAGGACTTCAGCGGGACCGCGATGAATGAGTGGTTTCCGGGCTCGCCGGGCGCGGGGCGCAGCTCGCCGGGGCCGTCCCCGATGCGTCCACGCACCGGGTCACCTGACAGCGCCACCTGCCCGGAGACACCCTCACCAACCGTAAGGCGCAGGTCGACGGGTACGTCGAGCCCGGCCGACACAGCCAGGACGAGCTCGTCGCGGCTGGGGGTGAGCAGCAGGACCATGCCGCCGCCCGCCCTCGTCGAGGCCATCGCCGACTCCAGGACGACGTGGAGGATCCGGTCGAGGTCGTGGGTGCTGGACAGGGTGTCGCCGAGCCGCGCAAGGCCTGTCTGGAGCTCGTCGCGGCTGGCCTCGAGCTGGCCGACGTAGCCACGCAGATCATCGGTCATCGTGTTGAAGGCGGTGGCGAGCCGGCCCACCTCGTCTCGGGACTTCACGACGATGACGGTCGACAGGTCGCCGCTGGCGATCCGGGCCGCCGCGTCGCCGAGCTCGCCCAGAGGTTGCGTCGTGGCGCGCGCGGAGATGACTGCGATCCCGACCGCGAGCAGGACGGACAGCACGATGACGGCGCCTGCGTCCACCAGCAGCGGAGGTCCCTCGGCGGACCTCTGGAGCACGACAGCGCCGTATGCCTGACTTCGGGCCGGCGGGACGAACGCGCTCACATAGCCGTAGGACCTGGTCCCGGGCGGGTCGCTGAAGGAGTCGCGGACGACCTTGGGCGTGAAGGCGCGAGTAGCAGCGACGACCTTGCCGGTGGTGCCGACGAGGATCACCTCACCAGTACCGACGGCCTGCCGGAGCCGCTGCAGCAGGGGGCCGCTGACATCGAACGTCGCCACCGCCGAGCCGGCCGGCTTGCCCGCTGCAGTCATCAGCGGCACCACCGCCGACAGCCAGGGGCCACCAGCACCGGTGGACGGGTCGCCGCCGCAGTCCTCAGGTTGCGCGGGGAGCTTGCCGGTCCCGGCGACGACCGTCCCGGTGGGGCCGGTGACACGAATGCCGTCGGCCAGGCCCCGGCTCACCAGCGAGAGAGCGGCCGCCCGCGCGGCCCCAGGGCCGGTGGTGGTGGCCGCCCGCCCGGCGGCCTCGGCGGCTGCCTTCGCCCGGTCGCAGTAGTCCTGCAGGACCGTCCCGACGAGGCGGCTGGCCAAGACGAC
>JAYTHM010000550.1:0-2775 GCA_043732645.1 Frankiales bacterium | reverse complement strand
ATCGCCCTGTTCGCCTACCTCGGAATCGAGACGGCCTCGGTCGCTGCTGGCCGGGTCCGCAACCCTGGACGCAACGTCGGCCGGGCCACCGTCCTGGGCACGATCGGGTGCGCGGCGGTCTACATCCTGGGCACCATCACCGTGTTCGGCACCGTCGCCAATCAGGCCTTGCGCAGCTCCACCGCTCCCTTCAGCGACTCGGCGAACGCCATCTTCGGCGGCGAGTGGGCGGGCCAGACAGTGGCGGTGGCCGCCATCGTGTCAGGCCTCGGCTGCTTGGTCGGCTGGACGCTCATCACGGCCGAGATGCCCATGGCCGCCGCACAGGACCGGCTGTTCCCGGAGAGGTTCGCTCGCCTACATCACGGCGTACCTGTCTTCGGGATCGTCGGTTCGACCCTGCTGGCATCACTTCTGACGCTTGTCGGGTACAGCCAGTTCGACAAGGTCTTCACGACGCTGGTGCTGCTGTCGGTGTTCACCGCCGTCGTCCCCTACCTGTTCAGCGCCGCCGCCCAGCTCTACTGGCTGCTCGCACGTGGGCACGACACCCACTGGCCACACCTAGTGCGTGACTGCGGCGTCTCCGCGATCGCTCTGGTCTTCTGCTTCTGGTCACTCGCAGGAAGCGGCTATCAGGCCGCCTACTACGGCGTCTTCTGCCTGCTGCTCGGTGTCCCGATGTACATCTGGCTGAAGGTCGGTCACAAGGAGTTCGGCGAGACGCCTGCCGCCCGATGACAGCAGCTCCCGATCCACGCCGGCCCCTGGACGCGCTGCTCCACGACCTCGGTACGACGACGGACGGGCTCACCGACAGCGAAGCCGCCGCACGCTGGGCAGTCACGTACGTGAATAACGCCCTGGTGCGCGCCTCCGGATGGCGCTGGTCACCCCAACGATCCCGCGTGGTGCGCGCAAGGGTGCGATCGAGCGTCGCCCCGCCGAATGGCTATCGATCGCGGCCGGCGGGACCTTCGACCCTGGATCCGCGCCAGTCGGTAAGGCACGCTGGGCACCTCGAGACGAGACGAGGTGTGCACGATGGCGCATACACACGTGGAGGAGAGCGGGCGCTGCACCCCTGCCCCTGGACCACGAAGACGACATCGCTTGGCAACATAAAGCCCACTCCCACGAAACAAGGAGAACACGATGGCTCTGCTTAACAAGGTCAAGGCGCAGGCCGAGGCACTCGCCGACAAGGCACACCACGGCGTGGCTCAGGGCAAGGAAAAGATCGAAGACCTTCAGGCCAAGAAGCACCTGGACGGACTCCTACGCGATCTTGGCGAAGCCGTGCACGCCCAGCGACGCACTGCTGGAGCGGAAGTTGAGGTTGACCGCGCCCTGGAAGCCGTTGATGCCCATGTGCGCGCGCACGCCGAGGTGCCCCCCTCCATGCAGCCGTAGGAAGCCGCACTCGGGGTCCCTCCACTCTGGGTTCCCAGCGGGAGGGCCAGCGCAGCAGGCTCCATGTGCGCGAGCGGGACGCCCGCGTCAGGGCTCTCCCCTTGCTGTAGCGGAGCGTTGCCGCCGGTTGCGACCATGGGCCGCCTCTCACTCGCCAAGGGCGTTGACCATGACGGCCTTGATGGTGTGCAGATGGTTTGCAGCTGGTCGAACACGAGTGAGGCAGGCGAGGTGAACACCGAGTTGGTCACCTCGGCCCCGTCCAGGCCGTGCTCGGCGTACAGCTGCTCCCCGAGGATCGTGTCCCGGTTGTGTACGGCAGGCAGGCAGTGCAGGAACTTCGTCGTGGCCTTGCCGGTGGCGGCCATGAGGGCGTCGTTGACCTGGTAGGGCAGGAGCAGGGGGATCCGTTTGTCTCAGGTCTCATGTGCCTCGCCCATGCTGACCCTCACATCGGTGTATGGGAAGTCGGCTGCCTGGACGGCTGCCTGCACGTCCTCGGTGACGAGGATGCTGCCGCCGCTCTGGGCAGCGAGGTGGTGGGCGGTGGCGACGACGTCTTCGGGCGGCCACAGGTCTTGAGGTGCAGCGATCCGCACGTCCATGCCGAGGAGGGCACCGGTGATGAGCAATGACCGTCCCACGTTGCTGTGGCCGTCGCCGGAGAAGCAGTAGACCGCGTCTTGGAGCCGGCCGGTGTGGTGCTCTGCCATCGTGAGGATGTCCGCCAGCATCTGTGTCGGATGCCACTGATCGGTCAGCCCGTTCCAGACGGGTACGCCGGCGTGATCGGCCAGCTGCTCGACGCTCGCTTGTGCGAAGCCGCGGAACTCGATGCCGTCGAACATCCTGCCCAGTACCTGTGCGGTGTCAGCCACGGATTCCTCGCGGCCGAGGTGGGACACCTCTGGTCCGAGGTAGGTGACGTGGGCGCCCTGGTCGTGGGCGGCAACCTCGAAGGTGCACCTCGTCCTCGTCGAGCTCTTCTCGAAGACGAGCGCGATGTTCAGCCCCACGAGCTGCTGACGTTCGGTGCGCGCGGCCTAGGCGGCCTTGAGCTCGGATGCGACGTGGACGAGGTGCAGGAACTGCTCCTTGGTCAGGTCGCTTTCCTGCAGAAGGGAGCCGGGGTGGCGCATCAGAGACCGTCCCGCTGGATAGGGCAGGTCATGCAGCGCGACCCGCCACGACCTCTTCCGAGCTCACTGCCGGGGATGCTCAGCACCTCGATGTCGTGGTCCCGAAGCATCCCGTTGGTCACGGTGTTCCGCTCGTAGCCAACGACGACGCCGGGTGCGAGTGCGAGGAAGTTGTTGGCGTCGTCCCACTGCTCGCGGTCAGCTGCTCGGGCGTCCTCGTCTG
>JAYTHM010000549.1:0-2782 GCA_043732645.1 Frankiales bacterium | reverse complement strand
CCACCCCATCGCCGGCCCACAACAGCGCTTTGGCCTGAAGTACCTGCAGGTGCGGCAACGACGTGGACAGCGCCATCGGCTTCAACTCAGCGCGCTGTGTCCCCGTCAAAGACAAGGCCGGGGCAGTCACAACAGGCGTAACCATATGAACCCTTGTCATATCGCAGACAAGGTGCGCCACGCCAACGTCCCCGCCACCAATTCACAGACAGACCACTAGGACGCAAGGGTTGCCCTCCGTCGTACTCCCGCCTTGCGTCCTAGCCTCCACGCTCAGCGACGGGGCCACTTCCTAGGACGCGGGGGCTCCCACGGCGCGGGTGAGGAAGGCGCGAACCACCGAGACGTAGGCCTCGGGCTCCTCGACGAACGCCAGGTGACCGCTGCCCTCGAATACGTGCAGCTCCGCTCCCGGGACCAGCTCCGCGATCCGCTCGGACGCGGCCGGGACGCAGGTACGGTCCTGTCGGCCGGTGAGGACCAGCACCGGCTGGGTGAGGTGCGGCAGCCGGTCCTCGACGTCGATGTCGAGACCACCGCCCTCGAGGGAGGCTGCCCGCAGGACGGCGGGGCTGAAGACCATGTCCGCGAGGGTCATCTCAGCGATCCGCGGGTCACGCGGGTCGGCGAAGTGCCACGGGAGCTGGTCGAGCATCAGCTGCCGGGCCTCGTCCTCGGTCTGGACGCTGGCCTCCCGCGCCCAGGAGGCCGCGACCTGCTTCCGCAGCTCCTCCGGCTCGAAGACGGCGAGGCCCTTCTCCACCTCGTCGAGGTAGGCCATGGACGGCACCCCGCTGCTCACGATCGTCGCCGCCGCCGCTCCCGGTGCATCGGCGGCGTGCTGCAAGGCGATGAACGCGCCGTAGCTGTGACCGAGTACGGCGTACTCCTCGTAGCCTAGCGCTGCGGCCAGGGCCGAGACGTCGCTCGCATGCTGGCTCAGGGTCCACGTCGCCGGGTCCGTACCCCGGTCGCTGCGCCCCTGCTCGCGGGCGTCGACGAGCACCAGCCGGAAGGTGTCGGCCAGTGGGTCCAGCCACGTGCCGAAGATTGTGTGGTCGAGCCCGGGCCCGCCATGGAGCACGAGCAGGGGGAACCCGTCCTCGGGGCCTCGGAGGTCGGCGTACAGGCGGGTCTCGTGCACGGGGATGAGGGGCATACGCGCATTCTGGGGTCCACGGCGTCCAGGCGTAGGCATTCATCAGGCAGGATGGGCGTATGTCGTTGACCGGTCGAGACCTCCTGGGCGGACCTCCGCCCACCCTGCTCCCTGACGAGGCGGCGCCCCGCGCGCTGCTGGAGGGCGGCACCCCCGCGGCGGAGGTGGCGGCGACGTACCCGACCCACAGCGCCGCCTGGGCCGATCTTGCCTTCGAGGCCTACACCCGGGGCGCGGTCATCGAGTCCTACGCGTACGCCCGCGTCGGCTACCACCGTGGACTGGATGCGCTGCGTCGCAACGGCTGGAAGGGCTTCGGACCGGTCCCCTGGTCGCACCGCCCGAACCAGGGCTTCCTGCGCGCGCTGTACGCCCTCGGTAGGGCTGCCGACGCGATTGCTGAGAGCGACGAAGCGGCTCGGATCGCGGCGTTCCTCGACGAGTCCGACCCCGCTGCCCGGGCCGCTCTCGACGGCCTCTAAGCAGGCGGTCTGTCCCCAGGCGACTTCGGGAGCGTAGGCGGCCTGCGGCGACCCAGCAGGGCTGCTCCGGGGATGGCGGCGATGGTCCGGCCCGTGTCGTCGACGAACTGCATGATTCGCTCGGTTGAGCCGGCGATGAAGGCGACCTTCTCGTGCGTGTCCGCCAGGGTCCGCAGGACGGGCAGGACGTCGCGCTGCACCTGGGCCAGAGTCTCCGGGGCGGACGCGACGATCGGGTGGTCGAGGATCCTCGCCAACCGCGTCATCCCCGGGGCGAGCGCCTTGAGCGGCTCTTCGAGCTCGGTGATGATCGAATCGACGCGCGTCACCATCTGGTTGACGGTCTGCACCGTCTTCTTGGCTTCAGCCGTCGCATCAGCCAGGTTCTTCACCGCCGCGCTGAGCGACTGAACCGCGGCGGGCAGCGCTGCGAGCGCCTCCGTCTGGGCCTGGAGCACCGCGAGGACATTGCCGAGCACGCTGCCGACAATATTGTCGATCCCGGGGATCTTCGCCACAGTGCGAGAGTACGGCTAGACTTGACCGGCAAGAGGCCCTCCGCGCTTGCGGCGGGTCTTTTCCCGTGTTGAGCCACCTGTTTCGAGCCGACCGACCTGCCGCGTCACCGCGCGGACCTTCACGAGGGAGCCACCCGCATGCCCGCACTGGTCCTCATCGGCGCCCAGTGGGGCGACGAGGGCAAGGGCAAAGCCACCGACCAGCTCGGCGGCTCCGTCGACTATGTCGTGAAGTTCAACGGCGGCAACAACGCTGGGCACACGGTGGTCATCGGTGACGACACCTACGCCCTGCACCTGCTCCCGAGCGGCATCCTGTCGCCCGGCTGCGTGCCGGTCATCGCCAACGGCGTCGTCATCGACCTCGGCGTGCTCTTCCAGGAGATCGAGGGCCTCGAGGCCCGTGGCGTCGACACGTCCAAGCTCGTCGTCAGCGCTGACGCGCACGTGATCGCGTCGTACAACCGGGTGCTCGACAAGGTCACCGAGCGCTTCCTGGGAAGCCGTAAGATTGGCACGACGGGTCGTGGCATCGGGCCGACCTACGCCGACAAGATGAACCGGGTCGGCGTGCGGGTGCAGGACCTGTTCGACGAGAAGATCCTGCGCGCAAAGGTCGAGGG
>JAYTHM010000548.1:0-2785 GCA_043732645.1 Frankiales bacterium | reverse complement strand
TGGGCGTACTCGCCCTTCCGCTTGGTCGTCATGATCTGGTACGTCGCGATGGTGACCGGCTTGATCTCCTTCTTCTCCCCGGAGTACTCGCCGATCTCCTCCTCCGTCAGGGTGGTGCGCTTGAGCAGCTCGGACTTCCACTGCCGACCGCTGACGGTGTTGGTGACCAGGATCAGCGTGGTCGCGCCGGCCTGCGCCATCGCGGCCGCGCCGACAAGGGTCTTGCCCGCGCCGCAGGGCAGTACGACGACGCCTGAGCCGCCGTGCCAGAAGCCGTCGACGGCCATCTGCTGGTAGTCGCGCAGCACCCAGCCGTCCTGCTTGAGCTCGATCGGGTGCGCCTCCCCGTCGACGTAGCCGGCGAGGTCCTCGGCCGGCCAGCCGACCTTGAGCAGGGCCTGCTTGAGTCGGCCGCGCTCGGACGGGAAGGCGATCACGGTCTCGGGGTCGAGGCGCTCCCCGAGCATCGGGGAGACCTTCTTGTTGCGGTAGACCTCCTCGAGCACGGCCCGGTCGGTGGTCTTCAGGACCAGCCCGTGCACCGTGTCCTGCTCCAGGCGAAGCCGCCCGAAGCGGTCCATCGTGTCGGCCACGTCGACCAACAGGGCGTGCGGCACGGCATACCGGCTGTAGCGCACGAGGGCGTCCACGACCTGCTCGGCGTCGTGGCCGGAGGCGCGGGCGTTCCACAGCCCGAGCGGCGTCAGCCGGTAGGTGTGGACGTGCTCCGGCGAGCGCTCGAGCTCGGCGAACGGCGCGATCGCCTGCCGACACTCACCCGACAGCGGGTGGTCGATCTCGAGCAGAAGTGTCTTGTCGCTCTGGACGATGAGCGGTCCGTCAGTAGTCATTGTTCTCCCTAACGCTCACCGGATCAGGCACCTTCCACGTCAGCTACGTCAGCCACACCGGTGATCCGGTGCACGCTGAACGTCCGGTCCTCCTGGCGGAGGTGGTCGTAGGCCGTCACGTAACCACCCTCTACCGACCGTGGCTCGACCACGCGCGACGTGGAGCGGCCCTGGGCGTCGACGTAGCCGAGCCAGACCTGCCGGTGCTCACGTGCCGCCTCCTGCAGGAACGCCAGGGTGTCGATCGAGTGGCTGATCGTGGCCGGGTGCCGTCGGGTTGCGCGGGCGGCGAGGTCGCCGGCGCGCAGCGCCATCACCGCGAGGCGGGCCTGCTCGTCGGGCAGGGCCATCGGCTCGCCGTGCCTCGTGGCCCGCTGCCTCACGGCGGTACGCCGGGCCTCGGGTCGCGTCACGATCACCGCGCCGTCCGGCGACTCCGCTGCCGGGGCGTGCCCGAGGGAGCGAAGCACCTCGAGGACCTGGTGGATGGGGGCGCGGCTGGTGGCCACGGTCGGCGCGAGCCGGCGCAGCCCGAGCTGGTCGGCACGTTTGGTTGCCAGGAGCTCGGTCAGCAGGGCTACGTCGTCGCACCGGAGGTAGGACGCGCTCGACCCGACCCGGAGCCGTCCGTGCCGACGGGCGACGTCGTCCACCAGGTAGGTCAGCGACTGCGGCACCGGGGTCCGCGAACGGGTCCGGAACAGCTCGTGTAGGTCGGTGCTGGTGCGGCCGGCGTCGAGGGCCCGGCGGACGGTGGCCTCGGTGATCCGGTAGACCGTGGCCCCACCGGTCGACTCGACATCGGCGACGAGCGCCAGCTCGCGGGCCAGGTCGCGCTCGAGTGGACCGGGGGCGACGACGGTCAGGTCGGGCTGGACGAGAACGTGGTCCAGCGGTGCCGGAAGCAGGCCGGCGAGGGCCTTGCCCGCCTCCCGGTCGGCGCCCTCAAGCAGCAGCCTAGCGAAGCTGGAGAGCCCGCCACGGCCGGTCAGTCCCAGGGCCGCCGCCTCGCCGAGGACCCAGGAGGGCAGCACGTCCCGCAGTCGCCCGCCGCGGCGGGGAGCCCGCCAGGCCAGCACCTCGAGGACGGTGCCCTCGGTGGTCGTCGTACCCGGGGAGCTCTCGCGCAGGAGGTCAAGGACCCGTCGCCGGTCGACGGGAGCCGACGACCGCTCGATGTCGGTCGACAGCGCGGCGAGGGCCTTGTCGCGGTCGTCGCGTATCCCGACGAGCGCGGGCAGCCGGGTCATGAGGACCCACGAGCGGGCCAGCAGGACCCACCGGTCCTCGATCGGTGAGGCGACCCACCGGTCGAAGGCCGGGGTCGGCAGCCAGTCGGGATCGACGCCGGGGGAGGTGTCCAGAAGACCTGCTGCATAGGCGATCTCGACGATCAGCGCCGCAGCAGGCGCCGCGACGTCGAGCTCCCTGGCCGCCCGCTTGAGGTCTCGCACGCCGAGGCCGCCGGACCGCAGCACCGTCGGAGGAAGGTCGGCCCACGACTCGAGCAGCGCCGCGACCTTGCCGACGACGTCGGCGGCCTCGTGCGCCGCGGCGCGGTCGATGTCGGCTCCCCCAACCTTGCGGGCCGTGAGAGCCGGCGGCTTCACCTTCAGCCGCGGGCCTCCGCGGGCAAGCAGGCCCACTTCCCGCGGGAGCTCGACCGTCTCGTCGTCGATCGCGACGAGCAGACCATGGGCGAGCAGCCAGCGGACGGGGCTGCTGAGCTCCTCAGGGGTGGCGACCCGGCGGGCATCGCGGACCGCGCCGAGCGGTGGTCCGGCAGCGAGCTGGTCGACGACGATCCGGGCCTGCTCGCCGGCCTGCTCGAGCAGGCCACGGACCTTGGCCGGGTCGTGGAGCACGGCCAGCACGGCGTCGGTGCCCGTGACGCCCAGGGCCTGCTCGATGGGGGCCAGCCGGCCGGGACCGAG
>JAYTHM010000547.1:0-9267 GCA_043732645.1 Frankiales bacterium | reverse complement strand
CTGCTCGTCGAACTGCACGTCGCCGTCGAGTCCGCGAAGGCCAACGGCAAGAAGAAACTGCCGGCCCGGCGGCTGGCGTCGTTCGGTAAGCGCTACGACACGCTCATCGCCCAGGGCAAGCAGCTCAACCCGCCACCCCCACGCACTGGCAAACGCGGCCTGCCGGCCCTGGGCGCGCCCGGATCACTCTTGGCCCGGCTCGAGATCCACCGCGCCGACGTACTCCGGTTCGCCACCGACTTCACGGTCCCGTTCGACAACAACCAAGCCGAACGAGACGTCCGCATGGTCAAGCTCCAGCAGAAGATCAGCGGCCTCTGGCGCTCCAAGAACGGCGCCGAAGCCTTCCTCGACGTCCGGTCCTACCTAGGTACCGTCCGCAAACACGGCCAAAGCGCCATGGCCGTACTCCGCGACCTGTTCACCGGCCAGCCGTGGATGTCCGCCATCGGCGCAAGCCCATAGCCCGCGGGATCTGGACAGTTACACCGCCACTAATATTTCCCGCGTCTGTACGACGAGGAGTGCGACTCACGAACCAGTCCCCTCGCGAACGCACTCACGGTGAGCGCAGCTGCTGTCCGAGGCCTCAAGATTCTGATCGAAGGATCACTGCCTGGGTCCGTACGAGATGGGCACTCAGGTCCAGACCCTGTCGCTTATCTTTTCGCCGTGCGCGCGACGACGTTCGAGAAGTCATCGTGGCGCTCGACGACCAGGCAGGTCCGGACTACGCCCGACAGGTCCTGTCCGGCCCGAAGGTGCGAATCTGCCAGTCGGCCGCCCTCATTTTCCCCGACGCGCCGTACGTCGACATCATCCACCGCCCCTTCCAGCCCGATGAGCCGATTCCTTGGCATCGCTGGAAGCACCTCGCACCTCGCACGCCGCATCGTCGTGACCGTGCAGGACCTGATCGCCTACGACAACGGTGACTACCACCGCGAGGCGGACTGCGGGATCGCCTACAGACAGGCGATCTGGCAAGGCGTCGGGCGGTCCGACGGGTTGATTGTCATCTCGAAGGACGTGGCTTCGGCAGTGGGACAGACGCAGTTGCCCTACTCAGAGGAGCGCCTGTTCGTAGCGGAGATGGGTACCACCCCCTCGCCGAGCGGTACGGCGAGAAGCTGCCCATCGAGATCCTCGAGACGGGTCGTGAGGCCACGGACTTCATCCTCGTTCTCGGAGCGTCGTACGCCCACAAGAACCGAGACCTTGCCATCCGTGTATGGCATGAACTGCGGGCCCGGGGGCACAATGACGTGCCCGTGCCCGGCTGCTCCGCGTCATCGAGCGGGGGCGCCTGCACCAAGGCCGATCCAGCGGTCACAGCGGCAGCCCTTCCGGGCAAATCTTCGTTAGCCGTCTGTCCAGGAGTAAGCCCTGGGGTGCACGCCCCTCTGCGGCCAGAGTAGCCGCTGCCGCGTGGCCGCCGGATCTGCGGCCCTGGTCACACCGACGCGTCCGTCCGGCCCGTCACGCTGGCTCCCGCAGGATGGACAGCTCGCGAGGGCAGCCGGTTCTCCCGACGCCGAAGTGCGTCAGGGACGACCCAGTCCTTCAGCCGCAGCGCGGGCCGCTCCACGAGGTACCAGCTGAGGACGGCGAGAACGAAGGCGCCCAGGGCGCTGGCCAGGATGTAGGGGACGATCCCGCGCTTGTAGAGCCCGTAGTCAGCGAAGAGCTGCTGCACCGGGAACCCGTAGATGTAGACGCCGTAGGAGAAGTCCCGACTGACGCCGACCTTGCGGAAGGGCAGCCGCGTGGCCAGCCACAAGATCGTGTAGCAGAGGGCCGGGACCCCGAGCACCAGGTAGCCACCGCTGTGCAGTGTCCACACGGTGACTCCGGCGGCGAGCAGGCCGAGGCGGTCGTCCACCGGGATGCTGCCGGCGTACAGGTGCACGAGCGCGCCCAGCAGGAAGTACAGGAGGAAGCGGCTGAAGTTCAGATCGGCGAGCTGCGGTATAAGGCTCGAGACACCCAGGGTCCCGGAGGCCTGGAGCAGAACGATCGAGTAGGTCATCAGCGCGAGCACGACTACCAGCGCGCGCGCGCGTAAGAGCACGCCGCCCGCAGCGAAGGCAGCAATCATGAGGTAGCACTTGAACTCCAACGCGAGGGTGTAGAGCGAGCCGTCCCAGGCCATCGGGTAGCCGCTGCTGCGGTACGGCGTCGAGCCCAGCAGGTGGTTGATGTTGTACTGCTCGATCGTGAGCAGGGCGTTGACCCTGAGGTACCGGACGGGGGACTCGTCCGGAACTCTCGTCAGGAACCCGTCAAGGTTGCCGCGCTCGTGCACATAGGCGGCCGCGGCGAAGCCGAAGGCGGTGACAACGAGGCACGCGAGGAACCCGGGGAAGATGCGCAGCACGCGGTGCCATAGGTAGCGCACGACCGAGTGGTTCCGCTGCGCGCTCCGGGTCACGAGGAAGCCGCTCAGGAAGAAAAAGCCACCGACCGCCACCCCTCCGAAGCTCAGCTGGCCGTGGCTCCAGTGGAGCAGCGGGTCGATGCCGTGGCCGGCCAGGGGAAAAGCGTGGTCGACGATGACGAGGCTGGCGAAGAGCAACCGAAGGAAGCCGATCGCGTTGCTCCGGCCTGAGAACACCTGAGCGAGGGATCGACCGCTGTCGGGCAGGTGGTGGGGGGCAACCGTCATCCCCTGCGCCTCAGCTGGACGCCTCACGCGGCAGGTTCCGTGGTCACGAAGGCTAGCGACGGGACTGGCCCGGAGTCCTCCCGGTGGCTTGCCACGGTGACCCAGCAGACGAGGTCGAGCACGAGAAGCAGCTTGAGGAAGATCGTCGTCCGGTCAAGGGAGGTGGCTAGCAGGAAGTGGATCTCGACGGGGTTCATCAGATACGCCAACACCAGGGCGGCGAGAGCGGACGTCACGACGGCCCAGAGCCAGCCCGGGTTGCCCAGCCCCGAGCTTCGCCTCCGGACTCGGGGGGTGAGCGAGGCGACGAGCATGATGGCGAGCGCGGCGGGCAGGATCAGCAGCTGCTCCCTTAAACCGTCCGCCAGGGGCCCCACCCTGTTGGTGACTGTGGGGTCGAGGTGCAGCAGTCGCGAGAAGTTGCCACCGGCGGCGATGTCACTGGTCACCCCACGGAGGTGAACCGCTACCGGCCAGGCGAGGATGGTCGCTAGAGCCAGCAGCCCGGGGGCACTTTGGGCCGCGCGACGTGGAGCGCGCAGCAGTGCGGCGGGCACGTCGGCCCGCAGCAGCGTCAGCACGATCACGATGCCGGCCACTGCGAGTCCCTCGTTCTTCGTGAGCCCTGCAGCGGCGGCGAGCAGCAATGCCACCCGCGTGTTGGCTGACGAGACGGGGGCGACGAGGCCGGCGATGCAGGCGCCGGCACCGCAGGCCCCCCACAGCAGGTCCGCGTAGCCGTCCGTGCCGTTGCGCGCGGCAAAGCCGAAGGCGGCCAGGCACGCCCCTGCGCCGGCGGCGAGCGTCAGCCAGCGGCGCGTGCTGGCAAGGCGCGTGGCCTCATGCACAGCAGCGAGTACGGCTGACCCGGTCAGAGCACCGATGAGGAGCTGCGCGAGGCGGTAGTCGGTCGTCGCTCCCGTTGTCTTCCAGCTCAGGGCTATGGCGGACGGTGATAGCGGCGGGTAGTCGACGTGCGAGAAAAGGTAGGCGGGGTTGGACAGGGCCGCCGTCAGGGTGCTGTGCCCCGCGGCGATCAGCCGGCCGTGCAGGAACCAGATGGAGCGCGCGTCGTAGAACACGTCGAAGCGCCGAAGTGCCAGGAGCGGAACCGCCGTCGAGCCGATCAGAAGCCCGAGCGGCCACCAAGCCGTGGTGTCGCTGGTGGGCTCCAGGGACCGGCACGCCCAGGCCGCCGCTGCTGAGGTGATGACGAAGACAAGCTCCCACCAGGTCAGGAACTCACCGGGCAGCAGCAAGGTCAGCAGGCCACCCAGACCGGCGATGACAGCGCCGGCGGGAAGCACAAGCGGGAGGGCTCGTGGCAGGTCGCGCGTGGTCCACCAGGCCGGCATCACCCCGGGCGCGGCGAGCGCCCCGATCGCGACAGCGAGGTGGCTGCCGCTCATCCCTGTCCCGCCGGAGGCAGGACGATCAGTCGTCGTCCGAAGCAGTCACCGGGCAGGGCATCGGCGGGGGAGATCACCAGGCGCAGAGTGGTGGCTCCCGGTCGCGGCCCTGGGACGACCCTGAGCCGCGGGGTGCTGAGCTCCACCAGTCGCTGCTGGGCCTCCGAGGGGAGCTCATCCACGTAGACGACCGTGTGATCCGGGACCCGGGTGGCGAGCTGCCCTGCGAGGCAGGCGTAGGCGTCGAACTCGGCACGGGTGAGCGCCCTGTACTGCGAGCCCAGAAGCTGGCGCGTCACCGTGAGCCCGTGCGTGGCCGCGATGGCGACGACTGCCAGGGACAACGTCGTGACCACCCACGACCAGGGCGCTCGCGTCACACGCGCCGCCAGGACATCGTGTTCTGCGGCCGGCGTGACCGGCTTGGGCGGATCGCGTCCGAAGTGATCAGCACGGCGGGACGCTAACACTGCCGGTAAGCCGCCGGGGTGACCGATCTGCCTGCGCAAGCGCTCCGTAACGCTGCCCGGCTCGTTGGGATATTCTTCCGTGACACGAGCGAGAGACGTCCATTGCCACGAGACGCGCGCTGGTGACCGGGGGTGCCGGCTTCATCGCGGGCCACCTGGCCTGTTCGCTGCTGGCGGACGGCTGGTCCGTTACTGCGTTCGACTCGCTGCTGGAGCAAGTCCACGCTGAGGGAAGTCGGCCCGCTTCTCTGGACCCTGCGATGGACCTGGTCGTGGGAGACGTCCGCGACGGCGAGGCGGTAACGGCCGTCGTCGACGCAGGCCCCTGGGACCTCGTAGTGCACCTCGCCGCCGAGACAGGCACGGGTCAGTCGCTTGACGAGTCCACCAGGCACGCATCGGTCAACGTAGTGGGAACGACCACGCTCCTCGACGCCTTCACTCCTGGTGGGTCGTCCGTAGCGGGGTATCTCGTGCTCGCCTCCAGTCGTGCGGTCTACGGCGAAGGCCAGTGGCGCGACACTGCTGGTCGGGTGACGAACCCGGGTCAGCGCACCCACGAGCAGCTGGCCGAGGGCGTGTGGGACCCATGGGATGAGGACGGCGGGCTGCTGACGCTGCTGCCGCACGCCGCAGCCAGCGCGGTCCCTGCCCCGACGAGCGTCTACGGCGCCACGAAGCTGGCCCAGGAGCACGTGCTCGGGGCCTGGTGCGGGGCACGAGGCGCGCCGCTGTCGATGCTGCGGCTCCAGAACGTCTTAGGCCCGGGTCAGTCTCTGACGAACGCCTACACGGGCATCGTGGCGCTGTTCTCGCGACTAGCACGCGCGGGTCGGGCCATCCCGCTCTACGAGGACGGGGCGGTGGTGTGGGACTTCGTGCACGTCGGTGACGTTGTGGACGCGCTGCTTGCGGCGATCACCCAGCCCCCGCTAGTGCGACGGACCGCTGATGTCGGCTCGGGACGCGCGACCACGATCCTGGACGTCGCGACAGCCCTCGCGAGCAGGCGCGGAGCCCAGGCCCCGGTGGTCGCCGGGCAGTTCCGGGACGGTGACGTGAGGGCCGCCTGGGTGGACGTCCGGGGGATCGAGGCCGAGCTCGGCTGGCAGCCGAGCCTGACGCTGGCCCAGGGCCTTGACGACCTGGATCGCGGAGACCGAGGCCACGCCGCGCTGACGCCGCAGATGCGGTGGCTGAGCGTCGCCCGATGTTAGACTCGCTGAGTTCAGACATGAGAAGAGCCACCGCAGGTGGCAGGTTCCTGGAGACGGACGTCTGTTATGAACCTACGCGCGAAGGCGGATCTTGCCGATCCGCCCGGCCTGGTCGGCCTTCCCTCCCTGCGCATCCAGAGCGTGTTCTACAACAACGACGCGCAGGGCATCGACAGGTTCCTGTCCAGCATCGCCCAGGCCGTGCGGTTCGCCCGGGGCAAGGTCGACGTCGGGCACGTCCACCTGGCCCTCGGCGACTGCTCGAGCCTGCCCCGGTTGCAGGAGGCCTCGCTCGGCGGTCTCGAAGGGGCCCTTGCCGAGGCGGGGATCGCGAGCTTCAGCTACGAGTACTTCCACGCTAACCTTGGGTCGGCGGCCGGTCACAACCGCCTGATCGAGTCGTTCGACAGCGACCTGTTGCTGATCATCAACCCGGACGTCGTCGCGAGCCCGTACGTCATCTCCGAGCTGCTGCTGCCGCTGAGCGACAAGCTGGTGGGCGCCGTCGAGGCGCGGCAGATCCCTGTCGAGCACCCGAAGCCGTACGACAGCATCACGGGCACGACTCCCTGGGCGACCACCGCATGCGCGCTGTTTCGGCGCGAGGTCGTCGAAAAGGTCGGCCGCTTCGACGCCGAGAGCTTCTTCCTCTACTGCGACGATGTCGACTACTCTTGGCGGATACGCCTGGCCGGCTACAAGATCGTCTTCCACCCCGCGGCGATCATCTTCCATGACAAGCGGCTCGACTCCGCCGGCCGGATGGTCGTCTCGGACGCCGAAGAGTTCTACAGCGCGGATGCCGGTCTGTTGATGGCCTACAAGTACTCGCGCGAGGACTTGCTGGCCTTGTTCATCAATCACTTCGACGTCCACGGCACACCGCCGCAGCGCAAGGCTGCGGCGGCCTTCCGAGAACGGCGTCGTACGGGGCGGTTGCCCCAGCAGCTCGACCCCGAGGGCACGGTGGCCGAGTTCCACGGTGGCGCGTACGCAGTACACCGATGGTGAGGACGTAAAATGAAGGGTCGCTACGCAGGCGAGTTCAGCGATAACACCGTCTATGCCAACGTTGTCCGGATCGTGCAGGCGCATGCCCGACACGGTGACGTCGTGGTGGACCTGGGATGTGGGCACGGTGTGATCGCGGAGCCATTGCGCGAGATGGGCTTTGGATACCTCGGGGTCGACGCCGTCAAGGATGGGATCGAGGACCTCCACGCCCGAGGGTTCGACGCCGTCCACTGCGACCTCGAGGCGGTCGAGGCCACCTTGTCCACTGAGCTAGGCGGCCGGCGGGTCGCTGCGTTCACGCTCATCGACGTGCTTGAGCATATCCAGGACCGCGACGTGCTCCTGCAGACTCTGCACAGGCTCGCCACGGCGGCTGACGGCGTGCCGCTCGTCGTCAGCGTCCCGAACGTCAGCCACTTCGACGTCCTCGCCAAGCTTCTTGTCGGCAATTGGGACGCGACCAAGATTGGGCTGCTGGACGACACGCACATCGCCTTCCTGACCGAGGACACCCTCGAATCGATGCTGCGCACCACGGGGTGGTTCCGCGTCGGGATGCAGGACTTCCTGCTGCACCGCAGCGACCAGCACTTCCCCGAGGACCTGCTCAGCCTGCGGTCGGCGACCCCGCTCAACAACTTCTTGGTCAACCTGCGCACGGGGGCAAGGCCGTCGGCGTTCGTGAGCCAGTTCGTACGGGCTTACCTGCCAGGCCCCGTCCCCACGCCTGCAGCCGTCGGGCAGGGCACGGCGCCGTTCCTCAGCGTGTTGACGCGAACCCGTGGCGACCGGCTCAACACGCTCGCCGAGACTTTGTTGTGCATGGCTTCGCAGACGGTCACCGACTTCGAGGTGATCATCCTCGCCCACGACGTCGAGCCGTTAACGATGGGCCACATCGAGTACCTCGTCACGTCCCTGCCCGCGGCCGTCGCGGCCAAGATCCGTGCCATCCCGGTCACTGGCGGCGGGCGCTGCCGTCCGCTGAATGTCGGCTTGCAGCATGCGCGGGGAGAGTACGTCGCGATCCTCGACGACGACGACCTCGTACTGGGCAACTGGGTCGAGGAGTTCGAGCGCATGGCGCGCCAGAGCGCCGGCAGGGTGCTGCGTACGGCCGTGGTCGAGCAGGACATCGCGAGCGGGCAATGGGTGGACAGGCCGGGACACACGACGAACGGGCCGATCCGCGTCGTGTACCCATCCGCGTTCGACCTGGTCGAGCACTTAGTCGAGAACCAATCGCCGCCGTGCGGCTTGGCCTTCCCCCGCAGCCTGTTCCGAGATTTCGGTCTGGCCTTCGACGAGGGCCTGCCGGTCCTCGAGGACTGGGACATCCTGCTCCAGGCCGCCCTCATGTGCGGCGTGGAGAGCAGCCCCGAGGTCACCTCGATTTACCACCGGTGGAGCCGTGGGGTGAACTCCACCTCATTGCACAGCCAGTACGAGTGGCACACCGCGCACGACGCGGTGATCTCCAAGCTTGACAAGCGACCCCTCGTCTTTCCGCCGGGGGTCATCACCACGCTGCGCAAGAGCAAGAGTGACGTCGCGGCTGCTCACTGCGCGGCGGTGGCGGCCGAGGCGGCCGTGGCGGTGAAGCTCGAGCAGCAGTCACTGGAGATCCAGAAGCTGCGGCAGCAGGTGGCCGACCACGAGTCATTGCGGCTGCGCCAGCTCCACGAGCTCGCCCACACGTTCCGGACGTCGACGAGCTGGCGCCTGGCAGCGCCAGCCCGTGTCTTCGGGCGCATGGCGAAGCGCAAGCGCGGGACTGCACCGACGGACCGTCGCTCTGTCCTGAAGGTCCAGGACGCCATGCGCCGGTAAACTCTGGCTCTCCCAAAGCGATCGAGGTCGAATCCGTGCGTCTTGTGGTCCAAGTCCCCTGCCTGAACGAGGAGGAGACCCTCCCGGCCGTGCTGTCGACGATCCCGAAGCAGATCCCTGGGATCGACGAGATCATCGTTCTGATCATCGACGACGGGTCCTCCGACCGGACGATGGAGGTCGCGCGCGAGCTGGGCGTTACGAACTTCGTGCGGCACGCGCGCAACCGAGGCCTTGGGCGGTCGTTCCATGACGGCGTGCAGCGTGCGCTGGAGCTCGGCGCGGACATCGTCGTCAACACCGACGGGGACAACCAGTATCCGCAGGAGCGGATCGCGGATCTGGTGAAGCCGATTTTAGCGGGTACGGCCGACATCGTCATTGCTGACCGGCAGGTGCACCTGGTGGAGCACTTCAGCGGCCCCAAGGTCCTGCTGCAGAAACTGGGCAGCAGGATCGTGAACAGGGCCGCCGGTACCGACCTGCCGGATGCCGCGAGCGGTTTCCGGGCCTACAGCCGCGACAGCCTGATGCTCCTCAACACGATCACCCGCTTCTCATACTGCATGGAGACGATCATCCAGGCGGGCAACAAGAAGCTCGCGATCTCCAGCGTGCCGATCCGCACCAACCCCAAGACCCGCGAGTCGCGGCTGTTCAAG
>JAYTHM010000546.1:0-9279 GCA_043732645.1 Frankiales bacterium | reverse complement strand
CCATCGGCGTCCTCCAACAACGCCGCCGACGGCCCGACCGGGCAGCTCTCAGCAGGGACCAACGGCAAAACAGGCTGGTGCACCCGACCCTGCTTGCCACCCCTACTGACCACACAACAATGACCTCAGACCCGGTGCGGCACGCCAACCACCAACACCCCAAAAAGCCCCGTCAATACAGCGAAGTAGCCCCATCACCGACTACCCGTGTCAAGACATCTGGAGTCGGGGCTTGCACCGGACGTGACCATCGAGTGCACGGGGTGCCCTCCGTTGTCGTCGACGTCATCAGCTGCGCCGGGCGTGATGCCATCACCTGTCTGACGGGGGTATCGAAGGTGGGTGGCGCGCTGCCGCTCGATGTCGGGGTTGGAACCGCGGCGCGGTTCCGCAGAACGACGTTGTGTTCGGCACCGTCAACGCCAACAGGCGGCACTACGAGGCGGCCGCACAGACCTTGCAGGTGGCCGACCCAGCGTGGCTGGCACGCCTGATCACGCGTTGGGTCCCGCTTGCTGACTTCGCTGATGCGTTTGCCCGCCGACCCGATGATGTGAAGGTCGTGCTCGACCTGCAGCGGAGCTGATGGTGTCCCGTATCGAGGACTACGCCCTGATCGGCGACCTGCACACCGCGGCGCTGATCGGACGGGACGGTTCGCTGGACTGGATGTGCCTGCCGCACTTCGACAGCGCGGCCTGCTTCGCGGCCCTGCTCGCCACTCCCGAGGCCAGCCGGTGGCTGCTTGCCCCGGCAGGAGGGGAAACGTGCACCAGCCGGCGCTACCGCGGCGACACCCTGGTGCTAGTGGTCACGCCCGTTAGTTCGTCGGGGGTGTGATCCAGGCGGTGGGATCGTCGAGGTAGAGGCCGCAGGCGGTGTCGAGGGCTTCCTCGGGGCTGCCGGCGCCGAGACCGGTGGGGAGGTAGTTGTCTTCGTAGTCGTCGTAGCTGACGCGGTAGATGGCGAATCCCCAGCGGCTGGCGGAGCCGCCCTAGCGCAGCCGGCAGAGCGGGAGTTCTTCACCGTCTGAGAGGTACCCGGTTACGTAGGCGAACCCGGCGCGGTGCTTCACGGTCAGGCTGTCGAGCTGCGGCAGCGCTCTCGTGCTCGGGCGCATAGCTTCTGCTCCAGCGAGGACTTGGTGGCGTCCGGGACCTTCGGCATGGCCTTCATCTTGCCGTCCGCGGTGAGGTTCAGAACCGACGGGACCGGCCACCTCAGGCGGCGTGTCGCGACCGGCCTGATCGGCGGTGCGGCGGCTGGCTGGGACAACGGGGGCATGGCTGCTTCCCTTCGTGCTGTCATCACCTCCACCCACCCTGCTTCCAGGGCCGACAAGCCCACGATCTCAACCTCAGCGACGGGCGCGATCACGATCGCGTTGTCGGCGGGCCAGCGGCAGGTCCTACAAGCCCGCGCTGGGCGGGCTCGGGCCGAGCAGCGTGACGCTCTCCGGGCCAGGATCGTGCTGGCGGCAGCGGACGGGCATTCGAACGCGGCGATCGCCGAGCGTCAGGGCGTCACCGATGACACCGTTCGCAAGTGGCGCGGCAGGTTCGCCGCCCGCGGTCTGGACGGGTTGGATGATCTGCCTTGCAGCGGCCGGCCACGCATCTACGGGCCGCTCGTGGAAGCCGAAGTGAAGGCGATCGCGTGCAGTTTGCCTGCCGAGCAGGGACTTCCGATCGCTGCCTGGACCAGCGGCGAGATCGCCCTGGAGGCCAGCGTCCGCGGGGTCCTGCCCGCCCCGTCCGGCTCAACCGTGAGCAGGATCTTGGCTCGGGACGTGATCAAGCCGTGGCAATGCCGTTCCTGGATCAGCCCGCGCGATCCTTACTTCGCCCGCAAAGCCGGCCGGGTCCTGGATCTTTACGACCAGCGCCGCGACGGCCGGCCACTACGCGAGGACGTGATCAGCGCCGACGAGAAGAGCCAGCTTCAGGCCCTGCGAAGGGTCTGCCCCGACACCCCACCCGCGCATGGACAGGCGCGACGGCAGGAGTTCGAGTACGAACGTTGCGGGACGCTGGCCTACCTCGCCGCCTACGACGTCCACCACGGCCAGGTCATGGGCCGCTGCGCTCCCACCACCGGGATCGAGCCATTCACCGCGCTCGTCGAGCAGGTCATGACCCTGGAGCCCTATGCCAGTGCCCGACGGGTCTACTGGATCGTGGACAACGGCTCGAGCCACAACGGGATCCGCGCCATCGAGCGGCTCCAGACTGCGCACCCGAACGCGACCATGGTCCACACGCCGGTGCATGCGAGCTGGCTCAACCAGATCGAGATCTACTTCTCCATAGTGCCACGCAAAGTCATCAAGCCCCAGAACTTCGCCAGCGTCCAGGAGCTGGAGCAGCGGCTCCTCGACTTCGAGACTCGCTACAACAGCACTGCGAAGCCGTTCAACTGGAAGGACACCCGCCGCGACCTCAACCGCTACCTCGCCCGCCTCGAACTGCACCAGCCCCTCGCAGGCTGACCCCCGACGAACTAACGGGCGTGATCACTAGAGACCGAATGGCACTCCGAGGAGGGCAGCGTCCGGGTTGTCGACCTGATGCCACCAGGAGGTGAGAAGGCCGACGTCGTCCGTGTCCTCGAGGGCCTCAGCGGCACTGTCAGCATGACGATGGACCTGCGGCTGCGCTTCGACCACGGCCAAATCGTCCCCTGGGTGACCCACGAGGAAACCGGGATCCGAGCCATCGCCGGGCCGGACGCCGTATATCTGCGATCCCCAGTGTCGGTGGAGGGACACGGCACGGCGACGGTCGCCGACTTCCGCGTCAGTGCGGGTGACAGCTTGCCGTTCGTGCTGACCTGGACGCCTAGCCACCACCCGCGACCTGAGCCGGTCGACGTGCCGACAGCGGTCCGCAACACTGTGGCCTTCTGGGAGCAGTGGTCGGGTCGCAGCGTGGTCCGCGGCCGATACCGAGACGCCGTGCAACGCTCCTTGATCACTCTGAAGGCCATGACCTTTGCCCCTATAGGCGGGACGGCCGCGACCACCTCGCTGCCGGAGCGGATCGGGGGGACGCGCAACTGGGACTACCGCTACTGCTAACTGCGCGACGCCACCTTGACGCTGCGGTCGCTGCTGGACGCCGGGTACGTCGCGGAGGCCGCTGCCTGGCGCGAGTGTCTGCTCCGCGCGATCGCCGGCGACCCAGCGGATCTGCAGATCATGTACGGCCTGCACGGCTCCCGCCGGCTCCCAGAACACAAGCTGCCTGGCTCAGCGGCTGCGAGGGATCCTCATCGGTCCGGGTCGGCAACGCCGCCGCAGACCAGCTGCAGCTCGACGTCTGGGGTGAGGTCCTGGACGGCCTGTCCCTCACACGCAAGGCGCTCATACACACCACCGACGACAGCTGGGACATCCAAACGGCTTTGATGGAGCACCTCGAAGGGGCCTGGCAGCAGTCCGACAACGGCCTGTGGGAGATCCGCGGACCCCGTCAGCACTTCACCTACTCCAAGGTCATGGCGTGGGTCGCGGCCGGCCGGATGGTCGACGCCGTCGAGACCTCCGGGCTGTCCGGACCGGTAGATCGTTGGCGCGCTCTGCGTGACACCATCAAGACCGAGGTCCTTGACCGTGGGTACGACGACCAGCGCGGCACGTTCGTGGCCGGGTACGGAACCCGCACGCTCGATGCCAGCCTGCTGCTGGGCCGGGTGGGCTTCCTGTCGCATGACGACCCCCGGATCCTGGGCACCCTCGCCGCGGGCGCGAGCTCACCGAGCACGGGTTCGTCCTGCGTTACCGCACTGACAACGGCAGTGACGGCCTACCGCCGGGCGAAGGGGTGTTCCTGGCCTGCTCGTTCTGGCTGGTCGACGCCCTACATGCCTGCGGCCGCAAGGACGCAGCCGTCACCCTCTACGAGCGGCTTCTTGACCTGCGAAACGACGTCGGGCTGCTCAGTGAGGAGTGGGACCCGGTCGCGCAGCGTCAGCTCGGCAACACCCCGCAGGCGTTCGGCCACTTCCCGCTCGTGACGAGCGCTCTACAGCTGCACACCGATCGTGCGCAACGGAGCGATGCCCCGCCGCAACCGTGAGAGGCGCCGTCGATCGCGCTCGATCCCAGAATCCCCGTCCGGCCCATCGCGGATGTAGGAGAAGAAGCCCGGTGGCCGTTCGGATCAGCCAGGAGGGCCCGTTCTGCTGCGGCTGACCTGTTTCGCGCGTGGTGAGCTTCAGAGGCGGCCTGCCGTGTTCGGGCGAGGTCGTCGTCACTTGCCACAGGGATAGATCTGTCGCGTGAGGCGTCCGGTGGACGTGAAGTAGCTCCTCGGATTCGGCGACGGGCTGACCGGTTCGTAAGTCGGCGACGAGGATGTCGGGGGTGCTCTCCAGGATGGCGAAGTGCTGGGTGTGCCTGCTTAAGGTGCCGGAGGAGCCCGATCGACAGCGGGTCGATCTGGCGTTTCCACCGCACGGTGGTGTGTTCGGACCATTCCCCTGACTGAGGCCCGGGCCCGCCGGGTAGGTACCGGGCGCCACCGGCTTCTGGGAGGGCCTGCGGATCGGGTGTTCCTCGGCGGACGGCGACGTCGCCGAGGTGGGTGTGTCCGGTCGTAACGCACAGGTAGACGCCGAGTACGCAGCTCCGCCCCGAGGAAGTCGATGTCGCCGTACAGGGTGAAGGTGGATAGGTGGGGCACGCTTGCGGCGTTGTCGGCCAACCAGCTGTTGTAGGGGGAGCGCAGAGCCAGGCCGCTGTAGGCAGGGCGTGAGAGGTCGGCGATGGTGTCGGCGTAGAAAGACGTGATGGTGGAGCCGAGACCAGGAACCTGGGCATGGCACGCTGTGTCGCGGGCCAGGACGGACTGTCCTTCGGTCACGGCGTGGATAAGTACGACGCTGTCGATGGCGGTCCTTACCTGGTCGTCGTGCCGAAGGGCCGCGAGGGTCAGGACGCCGCGGATGATGGCGCCTCCCATGGAGTAGCCCATGAGCAGGACCGGGTCACCGGTTGCTTAGGTCTTGGTAGTAGCGAGCCGTGCGGATGCAACCCTGTCCGTAGGTAGCGCGGAGGGGTTGGAAGATGTCGGCGGAGACTCCAGGGCAGCCGCTCGCCTCGCGCAAGCCGTGCACGAAAAGTACGACGGCGCGGCCCGGCCCGCCTGCGAGGGTCGGGGCAGGCGTTGGTGGTGGCGTGTCAGGGCGGCTGGTCCAGAGGTTCGGCACGACAGTCGTTGCGAGCAGCAACCGGGCTGGCCAGGGCACCAGCCAGCCAGCGTTGCCGACGTCGGGTGCGGGCTTGTCTGCGGCGTGGCGAGACGGCCAGCGCCACGATCAGTCCCGGTGTGGCCTGGCCTGCCGCGGCGAGCAGCAGCCGGAGCCGGTGCGCGTGCCGTCTCCCACTGATGAATCATGCGGTCTGACCGATCAGCGGGACCATCCCCACCAGCAGGGCAGCCAGCGTCAACGGGCCGGCCAAGGGATTTCGAGGGCATTTGCGGCGACGGCGAAGACGACGGCAGGAATGGGGGCGTCGAGTGCGACGTCGTCGAGGGCGTTGAGGAGCCCGTTCCGCTGTTGGGGATCGTCGAGGAGCTGGGCAACAGTCACATGGTCATCAGGTGCTGATCATTGGCGTCGCGAGGTCCCTCGGCATGTCCATGAAGGCGGCACCCCATGAGACGCGCCCTCGGGGTGCTTGCCGTGTGCTGCATGCACACAGATGGGATGGGCGGGTGCCTGCTGCACACTGGCAGAGTCGGGCGGAGGACGTGGCACGGTCAGGCCGATATCGCAGGAACAGGAGGCTGGTGGTCCTGGCCACTTGGCGACAGAAGCGGGGTCAGTCTTGGAGGTCGGTGAGGAGGTCGCGGACGCGGCGTGCGTGGTCGAAGTAGGGCTCCTCCATCAGGTCTCAGCAAGCCTGTCCCGTCGCCCGTTGGGGTGGTGGGTGGGCCAGAAGTTCTTCCGGTCGTTCTTAGCCGTGCGTGTCTGCCAGTCTTGCCCCAGGCGCTACAAAGGGGCACAGCCTTTGGCGGCCAGGAACATCCGACTTATCGGGCCAGGCCAGGTTGCCGGTACCCCCAATCGGAAGTCCCGGTTCTAGCCGCGTCAGCTACCGGCCAGGCAGCCCTTCTGGCCCGAACTGTTGGCGTAGCCCCCGAGCTGTGTGTCGTAGGCCTTGTTGCTCCACTCACCCTGGATCTTCCACGTCGTGCCGTTCGAGAACGTGACGGAGGGTGCGCCGAAGGTCCAGGCGCACTTGTCGCCGTTCTCGCTGCCGGACCCGTCGTACCAGGCACCTGGGCTGGCGGGGTCGGTCACTGCCTCGGCCAACTCATGGCCGGTGACGTTGGCAAGGGCAGCCAGACCTTGACTGTGTCTGGTCGAGATGTCCTGGGGATCGCACCCGCTGTCGGCATCAAGCTTCCAGAAGAAGGCGAACTGGACGCGGCTGGTACCGATGGTCCCCGAGGAGTGGTAGGCGCAGTACTTGGCGCTGCCCCTGGGGACGTCGGTGTAGACGGGGTAGTAGCCGCTGCCATCGGTGGGAGGTACCTCACCAACTACGGTGAGGGCCCGCGCTACCTCTTGCAGGATCACCGAGCTGTTGGCGCCCCCCGAGGCGGCGCTGGTGTCCGTCAAGTGCGGCAGGGCACTGGTCCTTGGGGTGACGAACCCGTTGGTGCCTGAGTACTCAGTGCTGGTCTTGGCATAGCCGGAGTTGCTGTAGCCCTTATACCAAGAATCGATACCTGTGATCTTGTCACCCTGGTACCCGGACCAGCTGCTGCCCCAGAAGATGGGCTGCATCGTTGCTGTGGGCATCACCACCCCACCGTGGTTCGTCATGTCAGGTGAGCCTGTACTGGGACGGGCGGCGCGGGCAGCATGGGTGGCTCGGTCGTAGTGGTAGACCACTCGTCCGTTGGCGTTCACGGCCCCGCCCGGATGACTCCCCGGAGCCAGTTCCCTTAAGGGACTGGCCAGTGACGGCGCCGACAGCGCCGTGAGTGTAACCACCGTGCCCGCTGCCAGGCCAGCCAGACGGGAGGAGGACAAGAAGGACATAGACACCCCGGTAGGTAGCGGCCAGCGCTCACAGGGGCCGACAGCGGCAGCATGCGTCTCCAGGGACCTGTCGTGAGCCAACTGCCGCAAAGATAGTTCGAAGTCACTACCTCGTCACGCCAGTCGGTCGAACGTGACGAATTAGTTGGCCCAACCATCTTGGCTGCCATGGGCGGCCGGGAAGATCAGCCTATGCCGTCCGGGCACATCGTCACCGGTGATGCCGGCGGTCGTGAGGACCAGGTTCATCCTGTAGCCATGAAGCTCAAATTGGACCTGCACGACGTCTACAACCGCGGAAGGGACATCGACCGCTCGCTGCGCGCGGTCATCGACGAAGCCGTCCGTATCAAGATCAAGACCGTCGAGATCATCCCCGGGAAGGGCTCCGGAGCCCTCAAAAGACATGTGCTGCGCTGGCTGGACCAGAAGCAGATCAAGGCGCTCGACCACCGCGTCGAGAAGGATTCCGACAACTTCGGGCGGGTCTTCGTCCACTTCACCTGCAAATAGCACAGGCGGCCGTGAGGGCACGCACCCGCGTCGGCGGACGACCGACCATCTGGACACCCGCCAAGCTGACGACCGACAGGTCCATGCACGCGATCGGGGACCATGACATCGCCACGATCGCCAAGGTCCTGGGGGTGAGTAGGGCGTTGACCTACCGGGCTCTGGGGCTCCCACGGGCGGACGCGGCAAGGGCTCTCAGGGCCGTCCCTGAGCCTGCCCGCCCCGACGGAGGTGACCTTGAAGGCTGGCTCGCTGAGCCTGCCAGGCTAGGTCGCGTCGAAGTGTCAGGGCCGGACGGACCAGCAGGAGCTGGCTGCCATGGGCGCGGTCGGCGGCGAGTCGGAAGCCGTGGTGGCGATAGAACGACACGTTGCGGCTGTCGCAGTTCAGCACGACCTCGGCATCGGCGGCGTCCGCTCGTTCAAGGAAGGTCTGCAGTAGCTCGCGGCCGTGGCCGGACCCTTCGGGGCTGGCCGCGAGCAGGTCGATGAGCCAGCGGGGTCCGGTCTGAGCAGCCACGCCCGTCATCAGGCGACGGTCGTGCCGGTAGGCCTGGACGGCCCGCGCCAGCGTCACCATGAGGCGGAACGTCACGATCCCGAAGCGGATGCCGCTGACCGTTGCCGTGTTGACTCCGGCAGCGTCCAGGGCCTCGCCGACGACCAGCAGGAGCAGGGCGTTGCTGGCCACGAATAGCGCAATGCCGGTGGCGACCGAGACCAGCGCCGCCCAGATCTCGCGGAGGGCGTCCCGGCGGGTCCTTCGGCCGCAGACCGTCCAGAGCAGCACGGCCCGGTCGGAGGTTTCAGCCATGACCCGTCCTGCGGCCCACCGGTAGGAAAGCTGGATCGCCATCCCGCGGAACAGCTCCGCCGCCGCCAACATCGGCCGCGCCTCGTAGGGGGCGAACGCAAGGATCAGCACCATCAGCAGCCGCGGCAACCGCCGCGGTGAGAGTTCCACACGAAATCCTCGGCAGGTTCGGGCCGCTCCTGAACCCCGATGTCCACACCCGCATGACGTCAGCCCGATCCCACCTTGGGGTCGGGCTTCTTCCATCCCCGAAGGAGAACGACATGTCCAGCGAAACCAGTACCTGGCTCAACAGCAACACCCTGATCGGCTTCACCACCAAGCGCGGCCACGCCTGGCACTGGCGGGCTCAGGAGCTGTTCCACTGGAGGGCCGAGAGCCGCAGGGTCGCTGTCGAAGTCCCCAGCGACCCAAGCCAGATGACCCACGTCGACGACAACGGACAGGCTCAGAGGTGGACTGTGTCATCGACGGCCGGCAGGCGATCTGCCGCTCCGATGACGTCACAGAAGCCGTCTTGGGGATCTTCGGACAGGGCTACACCCGCCACCAGTACCAAGAGTGGCTCCTGACCACGGTCGCAGACCTTCTCGATGACGACCTGGCCATCAGCAGCGCCGGCCTCCAGAGAGCAGGCGTGATCGCCTGGGTGGAGATCTCGATGCCCGAGACCATCACCACCCCCGAAGGCGTCGCGTTCCACCCCAACCTGCTGGCCACAACCTCCTTCGACGGCTCGATCAACACCACTTGCAAGAGGACGGAGACTGACACGGTGTGCAACACCCGCGCCTGCGCCCTGGCTGAGCCTGGATCGACCGCGTCGGTTTCTGACGTCTGCTGAGGCGGCTTGTTGATCATGCTCGGTCGTGGGGGCGTGAGTGATCGGCCGGTCTGTCC
>JAYTHM010000545.1:0-2801 GCA_043732645.1 Frankiales bacterium | reverse complement strand
ACGCGGGTGCTTCAACTCCGTCATTCAGCAAGACGCGACCGCAAGGCACGCGACATGTAGTTCCGTCATTGAGTGGCTCATACCCGAGTGGTGTGCCCGTCATGAATCGCGCGCTCGAACTTGTTGCTGCCGGCCATAACCGTCCCCTTGGACGCCGGTCTCAGGGCCGTCGGCGCGCGAGCGCCCATTTCCTCAAGACCAGGCAGGAAGCAGTCAGCACCGTGCGGTTCGTTGATCGTCTGGACGGCTATCAGCGGAACCATCCGCGGGCTGGGTTCCCGCTGGCGGTGCTGTGTAAGTACTTCGATGATCAGGGCAGGTACCCGGCTGCGCTGATCGCCTACTACGGATTCGTCTCGCTGTTCCCGCTGCTGCTGTTGCTGTCCACTGTGCTGGGCGTGGTCCTGGCTGGCGATCCCCATGCCCAAACCTGAGTGCTGCACTCGGTGCTTGCTCAGTTCCCGGTCATCGGAAGCCAGCTGAAGGACCCTAAGAGTCTGGGTGGCGGCACGGCCGGCGTACTCGTGGGGGGCTTGGGTGCCTTGTACGGGGGGATGGGCGCGGCCCAGGCGGTGCAGCATGCGATGAACACTGCCTGGCGTGTCCCGCGCAACTCCCGCCCGAACCCCTTCCAGAGCCGATGGCGCAGCCTGCTGCTGCTCGCGACTGTCGGTCTCGCTCTGTTGGGCACCACCACCTTGACAGCCCTGGGCTATGGCGTGGGGTCGTTCGGGGTTACCGGCCGGGTGCTGGCGATGGCCCTGTCGGTGCTGGTCAACGGTGCGGTGTTCGTGGTCGCGTTCCGGGTCGCGACCAGCCGTGAGGTCACCTCCCGCCAGGTCGCGCCAGGCGCCATCATGGCCGCGGTGGTCTGGCAGCTGCTGCAGAGCTTCGGCGCGACCTACGTCGGGCATATCGTGAAGAACGCCAACGCCACCAAGGGCGTGTTCGCCGTGGTGCTGGGACTGATCGGGTTCCTCTACCTCGCCGCTGTGTCGCTGGTGCTGTGTGTCGAGGTCAACGTTGTCCGCGTCGACCGGCTCTACCCGAGGTCGCTGCTCACCCCCTTCACCGACGACGTGGACCTCACCGACGGTGATCACCGTGCCTACACGGAGCAAGCGCAGGCACAACGCAGCAAAGGCACCCAGACCATCCGTGTGACGTTCCGCAACCGCCGACGCACGCGGGCAGAGCCGGGTGAGCCCTGACCAGCTCGCAGCAGATGGGGTGCGCCTGGCGGGCTCCGCCGGGGACCACATCTGCTCGCTCGCACAGGGTCGTGCGGTCATAGCTGGTTGCGGAAGCTCTGCAGTTCCTGGTCGCGCTCGTCAGTCGTCCTGGGGTAGGCCATCTTTAGGTCGGACAGCGCCTTGAGCACGATCTGGGAGACGATGAGCCGCGCATTCTTTTTGTCGTCAGCGGGCACGGCCTACCAGGGGGCGTGTTCGGAGCTGGTGGCACCTAGGCAGTCGCCGTAGGCCTTCATGTAGCTGTCCCAGTAGGACCGTTCGTGAATGTCGGCTGGGCTGAACTTCCAGTTCTTGTCGGGTGCGTCGATCCGAGCCCGGAAGCGCTCGGCCTGCTCGTCCTTGGACAGGTGCAGGAAGATCTTGACGATCTGCGTGCCGTTGCGGTGCAGGTGCCTCTCCAAGTCGCGGATGGAGGCGTAACGCTGCGTCCAGATCGCGTTCTGGTTGATCAGCTCGTCGGGGAGGCCATGGCCGTGCAGGATCTCGGGGTGGACGCGGGCGATCAGGACGTCCTCGTAGTAGGAGCGGTTGAAGATGCCGATCCGTCCGCGCTCGGGCAGGTACCGGTTGGTCCGCCACAGGAAGTCGTGGTCGAGCTCCTGGTCGGTGGGCTGTTTGAAGCTGAACACCTGGCAGCCTTGCGGGTTGACCCCGGACATGATGTGCCGGATGGCGCCGTCCTTGCCGGCGGCGTCCATGCCTTGGAAGATCACGAGCAACGAACACTGGTCGGAGGCGTAGTGCAGCCGTTGCAGTGACCTCAGCTCCTTGACGTGCTTCTTCAGCTGCTTCTTGTAGTTCTTGTGCGAGGAGTGGAGACGTTTCACAGAGGTCGGCAGATCGTCCAGATCTACCCTTCCACCGCCCTCGACTCGGAACCGTGCCGTTTCTGTTGCCACGTCTGTCCTTTCGTGACGTCGGGGTGCCGCACCGCAGGGATCCGGGGTGGGAAGGCGATCGACGTGCCCCGTGTCCGTCGGTGACGATCAGCGTTGGACTGCCAACGGCTCAGCGTGGTGGGCACACCAGTCGCTTGGGGCGGTGGTCGGTGCCGGGTCGGTCGTTGTGGTGGCTCTTGATCTCCACGCCGTGGGGGCAGTCCTCGTGGTCGTGATACACGGGGTCGCCGGGGTCGGCGTTGTCGGTGTTGGTGTAGAAGGCGACGACCTTCCTGGTGGCACTGACCTTGGCCGAGGATGCTCCATGAACGGGGTCGGCCCGCCACTTCGCGGACCTGGCACCCATGGACGCGTACTCGGTCAGCCGTTCGCGGAGCCCGTCCAGTCCCTCGGTGACCTTCTCCCGTTCATGCCCGGCTAGAGGAGGCGCGCCGCGGGTGATCGTGATGCCCACGATGATGCCGGCTTCGGCCGGAACGCTGAGAAACGCAACACCAGCGGAGGCGTGTTGCGGCTGTCGGCTGGGGCTCATTCGGGTGACTCCTTGAGGTAGCGCGCCAGCTGCTGGTCATCCAGCGCAGTCCAGTGCGAGCTCTCTGCCGTAACGGGAAGCGGCGGCGGGGGAACAGGGAGTCGTGTCGAAGGCAGG
>JAYTHM010000544.1:0-2802 GCA_043732645.1 Frankiales bacterium | reverse complement strand
ATCCACACGGTCAGGGCCGTGTGGATTTGCGCCAAAGGGGAGGGGGGGGGCGATCAGGACGCGAGAGGTGAGGCCGAGGTCGGCGCACTGGGCGGCGGCCCGGGCGGCGACGTCAGCAGAGCCGTCCTGCAGGCGGTGGTCGACGACGACGGCCGCCGAACCGGGGCGTTCGAAGGCGAGTGCGCAGGCCAGCGCCAGGGAGTCGGCCCCACCGCTGACGGCGGCGGACACCGGACCGGTGACGCCCACCAGCGACCGGCGGACGGCGAGGCGGGTGGCCGCAACCGCGGGCGGCGGTCCGGTCATGCCGCGCTCACGCGAGGGCAGCGGTCCCGTGGATCCGCACGACCCAGTCCTGGGGGGCGAGGATCTCGGCCCGCGTCGGCAGCGTCTCGGGCGACTCCCAGACCCGGTTGAAGCCGGTCATGCCGACCGCGGCGACGGCGTCCCGGACGAAGACGGAGCCCTCGGCGTACTGCAGGGCCTTGAGGTCGAGACCGAGCAGCCGGCGCAGCAGCCGCTCGAGCGGGTTGCCACGCTGCCGGCGACGCTGCTCGAAGCGGTCCCGGATGTCCTGCACGGTCGGTACAACTGAAGGTCCGACGCCGTCCATCACGTGCTCCGCGTGCCCCTCGAGCAGGCTCATGAAGCCCGTCACCCGGTCCATCACCAGCTTCTGCTCGGGGGTCTGGAGCAGCTCCACCAGCGAGCCACCGCGAGGTGCGGACGCGAGGGACCTGAGCCGCTTCAGCAGCGCGTCCGGGTCATCGAGGGAGGATGCCTTCATCAGCGCGAGGATCTCGGACCGGACGTGGCCGTGCAGCCAGGTGACGGCGGTGAACTGGGTGCGGTGGGTGACCTCGTGCAGCGCCACCCAGAGCCGAAAGTCGTGGGGGTCGACGCCCAACTTGCGCTCGGTCTCGATGATGTTGGGCGCAACGAGCAGCAGCCGGCCAGCCTGACCCTCGGGCTGGAACGCCTCGTACTGGCCCAGGACCTTGCTCGACAGCCAGGACAGCATCGTGCCCATCTGCACGGCCGTAACCTTGGCCGTGACGCCGACGGCAAGCTTGTTTTGCTTGGCGAGCAGTGACTGCGAGAGCGGCTCGAGGACGACGTTGAACCCCTCGGCGTTGGCCCGGGCCCACCCGGCGCGGTCCACGACCGTCGCGGGGCCGACGACGCCGCGCAGTCCGGTCACGTCGCGCACGTGCTGCTCGGCCTGTTCGGTCAGGTCACGCAGCATGTGCACCGCGCCGGCCGCCTCAGTCAGGTTGAGCTTCGGTCCAGCCGGCGCCAGGCGTGCGGCGACCGTGGCGGCAAGGTCGGTGTCCACGACTCCCATGCCGGTCACCGTACGTGGGGTCAGCCGCAGCCGCAGGCGGCGAGCGTGGCCGCGAGCCGGTCGAGGGCTGACTGCGCCTTCAAGGTGCCAGTAACCGGCACGCCATCGGCCGTCAGGTCGAACGCCAGCAGGTGACCGGACCGGGTCCGTACCAGTCCGGCGAGAGCGCTGACACCGTCCAGGGTCCCGGTCTTGGCCCGCACCTGCCCGGCGGCGGAGGACGTCGGGGCGGTGCGGTAGCGCTTGGCGAGGGTCCCGTCGAAGCCGGCCACCGGCAAGCCGCTGAGCACCGGTGCAAAGCGGGGGTCCCGGCCGACGGCGGCCAGCAGCCGGGTCAGCGCGGCGGGGGCGACCCGGTCCAGCGGCGACAGCCCGCTGGCGTCCTGCAGGTCCACGGTCAGGCCTCCCAGCAGCGGGGTCAGGACGGTCCGCATCGCCGCCGCCTCGCCCACGAACGACGCCGGCTGCCTGCTCGCCAGCGCCAGCTGCCGGCCCAGCGCCTCGGCGAGGTCGTTGTCGCTGCGGGTCAGCATCGACTCGACCAGCTCGCTGACCGTTGGCGAGTCCACGTGCGCCAGCACCACGGCCCCGGCCGGCGCGACACCGCGGACGACCGGCTTGACGCGCAGGAGAGCAGCGAGCTGCCGGCCGGCCTCCAGAGCGGGGTCGGCGACCCGGGGCTGGTTTTTGCTCAGCGACTGGCGCCCTTCATCGACGGCCAGTGCGCTGACCGGGGCAACGTCCCCCGAGCTGACGTAGCCGGGCTTCCAGCCCGGTCCGAGCCGCGGACCGGTGAACAGCCGGTCGTCGACCACCACCCGGCGGACGTCGGTCGTGCGGAGCTGGGCCGCGAGGTCGGCCAGCCGGGCCGGCATGGGAAAGCCGTGAGCAGCGTTGGCACCGGAAAGCGTGGGGTCACCCGCACCGATCAGCACGACGTCGCCGGGGGCGCCCTGCACGACCCGCGTGGTGATCCGCTGGTCAGGTGGCAGGACGCTCAACAGGGCGACGGCCGTCGCGATCTTGGCAGTGGAGGCCGGCGTGACCGGACCGGTCGCTCCGAGCTGCAGCAGCGGCGCACCCGTCGCGGTGTCGACCACCGAGGCTGCGATGCGGGTCCCCAGTCCCGGGTCCTTCAGTCCGGCCGCCAGCGCGCGCTGTACCCCGGCCGCGGTCGGTACGGCTGCGCTTCTTGCGCTCAGCAGCAGCGGCGTGCGGATCGGGTCAGGGCTCGCCGACGGGCTCGCTCCACCCTGTACGAGGCCCTTCGGGTCCTGGGCGACCAGCGCGTAGCCGCCGACCGCCCCACTGACCACCACGAGCGCGAGCCCCGCGACCCACGACGTGCGCACCGACGGGCCTCCTCGAACCTGCAACTCCGCCGCTCACCCTAGGCCGACGCCCAGCTGGGCCGAGCAAGGCCCGCACCTGGCTCACGAGGACCTGCACCGGCCCCG
>JAYTHM010000543.1:0-2802 GCA_043732645.1 Frankiales bacterium | reverse complement strand
TTCCCTGACACGGAAGAGGTCACAGGTTCAAGTCCTGTATCGCCCACAGGTAAAAGCCCAGGTCAGAGCACGTATGGCCCTCTCGAAAGACCCTCCAGAGATTGCCGGAGACTTCGTCGTGCGCTCTCCGTGCGCTCTGAGAACAGCGCACAACCGCTCAAGACAGCGCCAGACCGCTCTCGGGTCCTTGCATGGCAGGGGCGGCACTGTCCGGCTGCCCCCTACGCGGGCCGGCACCGACGTCCTTGCGCTCGTAGTGCGTTGCCGTTGCCAGGGCCGCCAGGCGCGGCTCCGCCCGTGGTTACCTGAGCAGCAACCAGGACGGAGCAGATGGTGCGCTACAGCCTGTACTACCGCGCTGGGAACCCCCGCACCCAGACCGACGAGGACGCCCGCAAAATCATCGAGTCCTCCGTGCTGCGCGGGGTACGCACCGCAGGGCAGCGACATCCCGACCGTGCAGGCCTGGCCGGGGACCATCCCGGTTGGCGAGTACGGGCTGGAGTTCGAGACGGACGTTTCCCCCGACCCGCGGTCACCACCTGGCGTCCCGGTCTGGCGGGCCGGCTCCCCCGGTGTGAGGGTTGGCTCCGACGAGCGCGGACCTTACGCTGAGATCGCGATCAGGATCACTCGCGTCGTACTGAGTACGGAGGTGGACAAGTGAGCGTCTCCCAGCTCGACGTCGAGCTGGTCCATGCCGACCTGCAGGCAGTCGCGCGCCTCGCCTTGACTGCTGGCGAGGTCCCAGCGCTGACGTTCACCGAGTACTACGACGAGCTTGGCCCTGGCGTGCAGGCGTTCGTGCAGCTCGAGCAGGGCACCTTCCGGCTCTGGAACAACAGCACCGACCCCGCCGGCCGCTCCCTCGTCGTGCTCGCAAGCCCCGGGGAACCGATCGCCCAGGTCACCGCACTGCTCACGGCACTGGACCTGCCCGGGAGCGTGCTAACCCAACTCTGGACCGGCAATGGTTGGCTCACCGGCGACGACGCGGCGACCTCAGCGGCCTGACGTCGCCCCGAGCGATGGACGAACGCTCCGACGCCAGGCCCGGCGGGGGCTGCCGGCTCCAAGGTTTCGGCTGTCAGCCGAGCCGGAACGCGGCGCCCAGGCGCTGCTCGGCGACCTTGACCGTACGCTCCCGTGCGTCGGCGGCCAAGTGGGTGTAGCGCGCGACCATGCGCTGGTCGGAGTGCCCCAGCCGGTGCCGCAAGGTCTCCACGTCGAGGCCACCGGCCAGGAGCTCGGTGGCAAAGCTGTGCCTTAGGTCGTGAAAGGTCGGGGCGGGTGCGTGCAGCTCAGCCGTGAGTACTGCCGGCTTCATGTTCGCAAAAACCCTGGCCCGCAGCCCTGACGTGCCGTTCCTGGTCAACCATGACGGCATGACCCTGGCCCGTACGAAGTCGGGGACCCTCAAGCTCGCTGAAGACTCCACAGGGTTGCTCGCCACCGCGACGCTGGACCCCCGCAATAGCGTCGTGTCGGACCTGCGGGTCGCCATGGAACGCGGGGACGTCGACGAGATGTCCTTCGCGTTCCGCATCCTTGACCCTGACAGCGGCTGGAATGAGGACTACACCGCCCGCAGTATCGGCGAAGTCGACTTGCACAAGGGCGACGTCTCGGTGGTGAACTACGGCGCCTCTGAGCACACCGCCGGCGCGTCGATGCGGGGCCTTGAGCGCTTCCTGAGCGCCCTCACCCCCGAGCAGGCCGAGATCGCCCGACGTCGCCTCGCCCGCAACGGGACCGTGCCCACCGACCTCGCTGAGTACATCGCCAGGGCCGCAGCGCTGCGTCGCGGCGCCACGGGCCGGCACACCCGCAAGCCCTCCCCGCCGATGAACGACGCGACACGACAGGCGATTGCGTGGGTCTTGAGGCAGCAGCAGTGAACCTGTCCGGCAACTAACGCAGGCCACCCCACTACCGTCCGACCCGTGACCGTCGCCGTCCTGCTGCTGCTCGCCGTGGCAGAGGCCGCAGGAGCCGCCTGGCTGCTCCGCTACGGCCTACGCCGGGAGCGGCGTGACGCCCCGGCCGTGATCGTCGTGGGCGTACTCCTGCTGGTCTGCGCCGTGACGCTCGGGGGCATCGCCGTCCACGTCGACACCCACCCAGCACAGACGCCCCGCCCACCGGAGCGCCTGGCGTGGCCGGCAGGGCACGGCGCCGTGAGCAGATAGCGACGCTTCTCTTCACCGTTGGCACGAGAACCCATGATGTGTAGGGGGTTTAACGTTGTGGACATGTCGTTGACGCGAGCCCCGGTTTCGGAGGTGCGCAGGGAAGGGCAGCAATGAAAGGGGATCCGCTCCGATCACGTCGGTGACACCGCTCAAGAGAACGTGTCCACGACGGGTCATGGAAGGCCCTAAAGGAACGTCGAGGACACCCTCAGAGCGGTGGAGAGAACGGCACCTACCCTGTGACCGCATGAGCGCTGGGCCAGTACTCCGCAACACCGTGTCATCGGACGCGGTCGCCGTCGCAGACGTGTACCTCCGGTCCCGTGAGGCTGCGATGTCAAGCGTGCGGTGGGCGCACTCGGACGACACGGTCCGTGATTGGGTCCGCAGCGTCCTGGTACCGGGAGGCGTCCTGGTCGCTGAGGTCAACGCGCATGTCGTCGGGCTGATGGCGCTGTCCGACGGCTGGATCGAGCAGTTGTATGTGGACCCCGCGTGGCAGCGGTGCGGGGTCGGCACGCGACTGGTGTCGCTTGCGAAGCGGCGGAAGCCTTCCGGCCTGCAGTTGTGGACGTTCCAGGTCAACCGACCCGCGCAGCAGTTCTACGAG
>JAYTHM010000542.1:0-9335 GCA_043732645.1 Frankiales bacterium | reverse complement strand
ACAGGTAGTTCGCCGCGCGCCAGTATCCATCCAGCAGCCTCAGCTCGTCGTGGCTGAGTGGAGACCCGATAACCTGTAGCTCTCCTTCGGCGTGAGGTGTTGCCGACGCGAGCACGGTCATGGGAGCTCCAGACGAAGGGGATGGATCATGAGGCTCTGCGGATGTTCGTGGGGAAGCGTTCGGGTGTGGGTTCGGGCCTGGAAGGACCAGCCGGGACGGGCTTGGCCGTGACGTGCAGGTGTCCGGGACCGGCGCCTGTGTTGGGCGTCAGTGCCACCCGCATGCTGACCAGCACCAGCACAATGCCGGTCACGGTCCAGGTGTCGGGGCGTTCTCCCAAGCCAACGATGCCGATGATCAGCCCGAAGACCGGGACCAGGAACAGCCAGGGTGTCAGCGCCGACAGCGGGCAGCGCTGGGTCTCCACGAACCACGCCAGCGTGGTCGCTGCCGTCGCTACCAGACCCAGGAAGGCCAACACCATCAGGAAGCGTGGGGTCCACGCAATGTCCGGAGCGCCCTCAACACCGGCGGCCACAGCCGCCAGGACGAGACCGCCCAGGAGCAGGTGCGCCGCACTGGCGACCACGACGTCAACCTCCCCCAGGCGCCGCACCATGAGAGTCCCCGCGGTGACTGAAGCGGCGGCCAGCAGCGACAGCAGCGCCCCTGAGCCGCCGCCGCCCGGCACCGCGACGACCAGCAACCCGCCGAAGCCCACTCCCAGCGCGACGCACGTTCTGTGGGAGATGCGCTCGCCGTAGAGCCACCAGGCGGGTAGCAGGATCAGCAGCGGCTGGGCGTTCGCCAGCACCGCGGCCGTGCCAGTGGCCAAGCCGGCGATGCCCGCGAACATCGCCCAGAAGGCCAGGCTCACGTTGACGACGCCCAAGGCCGCAATCATCGCCCAGCTGGCGGCCAGCCGCGGTACTGGGCGATGTTGTACCAGGGCTACCACGGCGAGAGCGGCGCCCCCGAGCAGAGCCCGTAGGGCCGCGAACCACAGCAGCGGTGCGTCCCGCAAGCCCCACCGAACCCCCAGGAAGCACAGGCCGAAGGCGCCGGTGATCCACAGCATCCGCAAGGGCGCAGGGCGCCGTGTCAAAGCAGCTGGTGCGGCGCCCGCGGCCGCGCCCGTCATCCGCTGCCTGGACCTTGAGGCGGGTGAATCCTTCGGGAGGGCCGGGTCCAGCTCGAGGTGTCAGTGGGTGTGGGCCGCACTGCGCTCACCGTCCAGGTCGATGACCTTCGGGCGAGTCGCGGTCGGCTGTGCTGGCTGCGCGGCGGGGGTGGGCAGCCTGAGTCGCTTGAGGGTCAGCGCGTTCACGGCAACGAGGAAGCTTGACCCTGCCATCGTGATGGCGGCGATCTCCGGTCGTAGGACCAGCCCGAAGGCCGGTTCGAACACCCCCGCAGCGATCGGCAGTGCGAGGGTGTTGTAGCCGACCGCCCAGCCGAGGTTCTGCTTCATCTTCCGCACTGTGCCGCGTCCGATCCGGAGCGCGACCGCCACGTCCAGGGGGTCCGAGCGCATCAGCACGACATCGGCCGTCTCCACCGCGACGTCCGTCCCGGCGCCGATGGCGATGCCCAGGTCTGCCTGAGCGAGCGCGGGGGCGTCGTTGACACCATCGCCGACCATCGCGACCCGCCGTCCGGCGTCGGTGAGCTCCTTGACCTTCGCGGCCTTGTCGCCGGGCAGCACGTCAGCGATCACCGTGGTGATTCCCAGCTGCGCGGCGATGCGGGCGGCGGTCGCGGCGTTGTCGCCGGTCAGCATGACGACCTCGACGCCGAGCTCATGCAGCTCCGCCACCGCCGAAGCGGACGTTGGGCGGACCGCGTCGGCGATCCCGATCACGGCCACCGCACGACCGTCGACAGCAGCGAGCACAGAGGTCCGGCCGTCCGCGGCGAGCTCGGCTTGCCGGGACCCGAGGGAGCCCAGGTCAATCTTCTCGGCCGTCATCAGCCTGGTGTTGCCCACCAGGACGCGGTGCCCGTCGACCGTCGCCACTGCGCCTTGGCCGGGCACGTTCTTGAAGTCGCTCGCCTCCAGGCGGCCAGCACCAACCGCTTCTGCACGCGTGACCACGGCTTTTGCGAGCGGGTGTTCGGATTCCCGTTCGACGGCGGCGATGAAGGTCAGCGCGTCGATCTCGGGCATCCCGTCGACGATCAGGTCGGTGACCTCCGGGGCCCCGAGGGTCAGGGTGCCGGTCTTGTCCATCACCACGACATCGATCTTCTTCGAGGTCTCGATGGCAGTGGCGTTCTTGAACAGCACCCCGCGTTCGGCCCCCAGGCCGGTGCCGACCATGATCGCCGTCGGGGTGGCCAGACCCAGGGCGTCCGGGCAGGTCACCACCACCACCGTGATCGCGAACAGCAGCGCCTCCCCCGCGGTCCGCCCGGCCAGCAGCCACGCGACGAAGGTCCCGACCCCGCCGACGAGCGCGACGAAGACCAGCCAGAACGCGGCTCTGTCAGCCAGCCGCTGGCCCGGGGCCTTGGAGTTCTGCGCCTCCTGAACCAGCTTCACGATCTGGGCCAGGGCGGTATCAGCGCCGACCTTGGTGGCCCGGACCCGCAGAGTCCCGGTGGTGTTGATCGTGGCGCCGACGACGTCGTCACCGGGGCCCTTGTGCACGGGCAGGCTCTCACCGGTGACCGTCGACTCATCAACATCGCTCTCGCCGTCCTCAACCTGGCCGTCGGAAGCGATCTTCGACCCTGGCCGGACCATCAGCAGGTCACCCACCACGACTTGGTCGGTGGGGATTTCCACCGGCTCGCCGTCGCGGAGCACGACCGCCACCGGCGGGGCGAGCTTCAGCAGTGCCCGGACAGCCTCGTTGGCTCCGCCACGCGCACGCATCTCGAAGTAGTGACCGAGCAGGACGAAGGCGGTCAGGATCGTCGCGGCTTCGTAGAAGACGTCTCCTCCACCGGACAGAGTCACCCCGAGGGAGTAGACCCAGCCGGCGCCGACCGCCACCGCGACCAGCACCATCATGTCGAGCGTTCGTGCCTTCAACGCCCGCAGCGCCCCCGCGAAGAAGACCTGCGCGGAGTACCCCACGACTGGCAGGCTCAGCAGCAGCTGGAAGACGTCGTCTCGCAACCCGAACGGTGCCGCAACCGTGAAGCCGAGCACATCGCGCCCGATCCGGGACCACAACGTGATCACGACACCGAAGAGCACAGCGACAACGAACCGGTTCCGCATGTCCCTGATCATCCCGGCCATCGACATCTCACCGTGCCCGCCATGACCCATCACGTCCGCCGGACTGCCCATCCGCTCCATGCCCGACCCAGCGGACATGTCCATGCCCGAGTGCTCGCTCATGTCCATCCGGGCATGCTCGTCTGGCACGGACTTTCCGGCCGACATGTCCATCCCGGCGTGCTCTTCACCCCTCGGCTTGGTGGGCCGCGTCTTGGCCGGGTGGCGTGAGTGTCCGTCCGAGCCGCCGGAAGCAGTCGCCGAAGGCGTCGGTGGGCAGAGGTGGTCCGGGACCGATTCGCCGCGGCAGTGGAACCCGCAGTCACGGACCCATCCCGCGAGGTCTTCGACCTTGGCACGGGAGGGGTCGTAGGTCACGGTCGCTGTCTGGGCGACAGGGTTCGCGAGGACCCGTAGGACACCCGGGCGACGCCCCAGAGCCGCCTCGACGGCGTTCCTCTCGCTCGCCCAGTGCAGCCCGTCCAGCTCGACCACCACGGTGCGCTCCGACTCGGATAGCTCAGTGGTCATGATCGACTCCGTCTCTGTACGTAACCGGTCGGTGCTGAAGGGGCAGGTGCAGGTTCTTGGGCTCGCGGGTGGGCGGCTGACCGCGCTGGACGCTCACGTCATGGCGATGTCAGACTCGCTCCGAAGCGTGCCTTGGGCGTGGTGATCGCCATAGGGCCGAAGGTCACCTGCGATTGGCCAAACCAGGAATCACCTGGGAGTGCTGTCGCTACACCGACAGGCCCTGCTCCATGCGTTCCAGCACCGCGATCCGTTCGGCGAGCGGCGGGTGGGTGTCGAACAGGCGGTGCATGCGGCTTGGGTGATGCTGAAGCGGATCATCGATGGCCATCGCTGCGGTCGCGTGGTTCATCTTCTTCAGCGGGGTGTCGTTGGCTTGGAGCTTGCGCAGTGCACTGAGCAGGCCGGCGGGGTTCCGGGACAGCTCCACTGCGCTGGCGTCGGCCAGGGACTCCCTACGGCGTGACAGGGCCAGGCGGATCAGCGGTCCCACAACGAACGCGACGATCGACAGGAGTGCGCCTGCAGCGAAAATGAGGAGCATGATCTGCTGGCCGTCACGGCCACGCGACCGGGTGAAGAAGGCACTGCGCCACACCAGGCTCGCCAGCAGCCCAGCCAAGCCGATCAGCGTGCTGACCACCAGCAGCAACCGAGTGTCGTAGTTCCTGATGTGGCTGAGTTCATGGGCAAGCACGCCCTCCAACTCTTCGCGATCCATGATCGCCAGCAGACCTGAGGTGACCGTGACAGCCGCTCGCGCGGGGCTCAACCCGGTCGCGAAGGCGTTCGGTGAGTCGTCCTGGACCACGTAGATGGCCGGGATCGGGGAGCCGTCGCCGAGAGCAAGGGCCTCCACCAGGTTGAACAGGACTGGGTACTGGTCGCGGGAGGCCGGCACAGCCCCAGCAACGGACAGGACCAGCCGCGTCCCTGAGCGGAGAGTGAAGACAATCGCTCCCGCGGCCGCAAGGGCAGCGATCAGCATGCCAGTGACGACGTCACTTGCGGGGCCGTTGCCAGCTTTCGAGGAGCCGATGGCTGAGAACAGCAGGCCGACAACTGCCCCGATCCCGAGCCAGGCCAGGAAGAACGCCGAGATGTACAGGATGCTGCGCCGCTTGTTGCGCGCGATCTGCTCATACATCGCAGGCCTACTTTGCGGCCGGGGGTGCCGTGTTCACGAAGTCGACGACTGGAGTTTCACGGTCGGTCGGGTCGGTCTGGAAGAACTCGACGCTGTTGAAGCCGAAGGGCCCGGCCAGCAGGGATCCGGGCAGCGACTGGATCGCAGTGTTGTAGTCGCGAGCGCTGCCGTTGTAGTAGTGGCGTGCGTACTCCAACTTGTCCTCGGTGGCAGCGAGCTGCTCCTGAAGAGCAAGAAAGCCTTCCTGAGCGCGTAGAGCCGGGTAGTTCTCCGACACTGCGAACAGCGAACGAAGCGAAGCGCTCAGGCCGTTCTCCGCCGTTGCGACCTTGGCTGGATCCGAGGTCGCGCCGGCGCTGACCGCAGCTGCCCGAGAGGCCGTCACGGCCTCGAGCGTTCCGCTCTCGTGGGCGGCGTACCCCTTCACCGTGCTCACCAGGTTCGGGATCAGATCGTGTCGCCGCTTCAGCTCGACATCGATCTGGGACCACGCCTCGCGGGTCCGGTTCCTGCGCCGCACCAGGCTGTTGTAACTGAACCCGATGATCAGTGCCAGCAGCACGACCACGGCGACGACGATCAGTACGGCGGCCATGACGAGTCCTCTGTTCAACAGACCCTCCCCCGCCGATTACGGGTGAGATGAAGGTCCGGTCGTCAACATTCGAGTTCCGAGAACGGGGTGGTGTCTGACTGACGCTAGGTGGACGGGCGGGTGTTCGAACGGTGCCTTCGGACACTTCCGATGAGGACTTAGGTCCTTCCGTGTTGGAATCGACGCTGTAGTCGTGGGCCGCTTGGCAAGCCGAACGCATCGCCAAGATCGGGGCGCGGCTCGGTTCTCGTCTCAGCCCACTGGTGGCGACCGTAATGGAGTGTTGCAGGAGGGCCCGAGCAGACTCCACCGGGCCTGCCTCCAGCGCAGCTTGGGCCCGTGTCACTTCCGCAACATCGACGCCAGCCTGGTCCTTGGTGGCCAGCGTGTGGCCAACCTTCTCCAGCGCCGCGTCGATGCCGACATGACTCGAGTCGTGCGCGAGGTGCCCGAGGGCCTGCTGCACCAGGACGTACCCGACCGTCGTCTCCCCTGTGCCGTGAGCCCAGGCTGACGACATGCCGACAGTCGGAGCCGCGAACGTGGCCACGACGATAAGCCGCACCCACATGCGTTGCTGCCGTCTCATGTGATGATCCTCATCGGCGCAGCCAGTCGTCCGGTGAGCCCCGTGGCACTTTCATCGTCGCTACCGCCGCTGCGCGCGGGTAGGGCCATAAGTCCCGACTGCACGGAGCTCGATCCGGCGGGCAGCTGGGCGGTATTGCTACCGCCGGGGATGTGTTGGGTCGCCAGGCATCGCCTGGGCCAGTTCGGCCAACACCAGAGGAGGATGTCGCCGGTGAACCTGCCGAGCTCATGCAGGTCCGTGCCTCCAGTGCCAGGCACCTCGAAAGGCGCGCCGGGCGCCCCACCCTGGTTGCCCAACGCCGAGAGCGGTACGTGAAGCAGAGCGTTCACTTCGGCAAAATTCACCGATCGGCTGAAGCAGGGCTGGTGCGACCAGCCGAGCACGGGGTGGACCAAGAAGCCACTGTCGGGCATGGCGACTGGGCGCAGTACGCCGAGGATGTCGATCGACACCAGGTCCAGGCCCACCTCGTCGGCAGCCTCACGGACGGCGGTGGCGGCTGGACCCTGGTCTTCTGGCTCGGCAGCTCCGCCGGGGAAGACCAGCTGACCGGGGTAGTCGTCGAGATCGTCGGCGCGTTCGGTAAGGAGGACCTGCAAACCCTTCGGGTCCGTTTGTGAGCAGGACAAGTACGGCTGCCTGCCGCAAGGTCACCGGCTCATGGTGCTTGTAGTCGAGCGCCCCGCTGCCGTGTCTCGCGATCACCTCAGGCCACCAGTCAGGTGGCGGCCCGCACGATGCCAGCGGCGCCCTCGATCGATGTCGAGACTGGCCGACAGGAGCATCAGTCGGTAGCCACTCGATGTGACCTGACGACACGCGCAGGAGTGCCACGCCAGGCGAGGAGTTCAGCGGCTTCACCAGGCGGGTCTGCTGTCCCAGGCCGGGATGTCCGAACAGAGCTCGTCCTGGGTGAGAGCCGGTGATGCCCTCGGCACCGGTCCAGTCGCCAGGGTTGTTGGCAACAGCCACAAGGGCTTGGGTGGCCGCGACGAGCTGCGCAACGGGCCCGCCGAAGGCCATCAACGTCTCACTCATGGCGGGAACCAGGACCAGGTTGGCGCCAACTTCGGTGAGCGCATGCACTGCATGCGGATTGAGCAGGTCACGGCAGATGGCGGTCACAAAGTGATATCCGTCAGCGCTGACGTACACCCGCAGTTCCGGCCAGCCCTGCGGCTGAATATCCTCCGTCACGGGCCGATCAGCCGGTGAATGCTTGTCGTGGACCAGCGGCCCGGCGTGTCCGCGAAGCCACGTCATGGCGGTGTTACGACGTCGGGTCGTTCCCGGCTCAGGACCATGATCGTCCTCGTGGTGGAAACTCCCTGCCACCAGCAGCCTCGGTCCGCCGGGTCGGCGCACCCACTGCTCAAGGTCGACGGCCAGCTCCTGGGTCAGGCACAGCTCTGGTAGCAGGACGATGGAGGCCCCGGCATCGGTTGCCAGACCGATGAGGTGCTGGATCTCCTCACGTTGGTGAGCGGCGTCTACCGGGCCGATCGGGAATGTCCTGCCTTCCTTGACGTGAGTGAGGTCCAGTTCCGCCAGGCGATCGTTGGGATGACAGGTGGCAATCACGGTGTTCGCCGCGATCAGACCTGCAAGGGAAGCGGCACCGCTGAAGTCGAACACGACTCGGAACTGCCCCGCCCACTCGCCGGCCAGCCGAACGTTACGGGTCTCATCCAGCCGATTCGCGAGCCGCCACGGCGGCGCAGTGAAGCTCATGTCCGCCACCCGACGAAGATCCAGGCTATCCAAGGGGATCGGATCACCGACACGGGGTTGATAGGGGCTCCGCCGCAGAAAGGAGCCACGGAACGAAGGGCCGTAGCGCTCGTCGATGAGTTGCGCCAAAGCGTCCGCTACCACAACTGGAGGCGCCCCGCCGTCGGTGCGGAACGACGCCGCCAGCTGCGCACGCACACGCGCGCTGATCAAGCTCTCCGCTCCGGGCGCGGGGAGGCAGGCGCGCAGAGCGGCCAACCCAGGCGCCACCGACAGGACGGAGGCCGCGTCTCCGACGTGCTCCCACAAGGCTGGGTGCTCGTCTCGGCAGAGGTGGAGCAGGTGGGTCACCGAGACCAGCGGCTCCGACTGCTCCGCCAGGGCTGCCTCCAACGCGGCTACGCGATCCGTGGCGACGTCAACTGTGCCATGCAAGGCCCGCACTCCGCGCACGGCACGCTATCTGGCTCCACCGGCGAAGGCTCTCAGCGCACCACCGCGTGGGCTAGGGACCTTCGACCTCAGATCGCCCGGACCCGATCAGGTCATGACCAATGCCCGGTGCCAACGGGACGTACGGCCCTGAGCCCGGAGCGACATCGCTGTAATCGTGTACGAAGAGGGCCAATCCGTCTGCCGCGGTCGCTCGCAGCCCTTTCCTAGTTGTGCCCTTCGGAGGGTGACATGCTCGCTGGCGTAGTTCTGCTGTGGTTCATCCAGGTCGTTCTTGCGGTCACCTTCGTCGCGTTCGACATTCGGAGGACCCCCGCGGCGACGGTGATGAAGTGGGGCTTTGTGCTCTTCACCGCCTACACCGGCCTGTTTGGTGCACTGCTCTACGTCGTGTCCTGCCGGGAACCGCTCCCCGACACCCATGCGCAGTACGTGAAGGCCCGTCGGCGGCAGGTGGTCGGGTCCACGATGCACTGTGTGGCGGGCGATGGGCTCGGCATCCTGGTGGCCGCCGCCGCGCTGGCTCCCCTCCATCTGCCCCCAGCCGTTGACCTCGCGGTGGAGTACGTCGTCGGCTTCGGGTTCGGCTGGACGATCTTCCAAGCCCTGTTCATGCGGGACATGGCCGGCTCCTACCGGCGGTCACTACGCAGCACCTTCCTGCCAGAGCTCGTGTCCATGAACGGGGTGATGGCGGCAATGGCAGCCGTGAGCGTCCCGTGGAAGGGGGCCGTCCCGGACGCGACCCGCCCCCTGAGTCTGGACTTCTGGTTCGTCATGTCGATCGCATTGGGCGCCGGCTTCCTGGCCGCCTACCCGATCAACTGGTGGCTGGTCGCTCGCGGCCTCAAGCACGGCATGAAGACCGTCGCCACCGACACGGGGGCGGACCTTGGAATTGACCGTCCACGCAGCGACCTGAGCGTTCCTGAGCCCAGCCACGCCACCCACGGCGGACGGAACCTGGCGACCACGGCGCCAAACCGCGCAGATGCCACCGAGGCCGCACCCACGACACCCGCGGATGGGCCGCGGGGAAGGGTCAGTTCCCCCGTC
>JAYTHM010000541.1:0-9352 GCA_043732645.1 Frankiales bacterium | reverse complement strand
CGGCAGTCCCTGTCGGCGCAGCTGGTCTGGACCCTGCGCGACCTGGGACCCAGCTTCAGCGGGTTGCGGCTGCTCAGCGGCGGGGTGCCGCTGCCCGTTCCCACGGTGGGGCCCGTCCAGGACGCCGGGTCCTGGAACACCTACGACCCCGAGGGCCTCGGGCCCAACCCGCCGTACTACTTTGTGACCGCGCGGCGGCTGCGGGCGTCGGTCACCCTGGCCTCCGGACCGGCGACTGCGGGGGAGGCGAGCGACCGCGGCGCGGTCCCCGTGGATTCGGTGGCGGTCACTCCGGACCGGACCCAGGTCGCGCTGCTCGCCGGCCGTGCCCCGGGGCCGGTCACGGTGCGGACAGGTCCACTACGCGGGCCGGTGTACGCGGAAGGACCGACCGCGCGGGAGCTCACCTCCCCGACCTGGGGGTCCGGGCAGTACGGCCTGTGGATGCTCGAGGGGGGCCGCCGCGTCGTGCTTGTGCCCCGCGGGTCCAAGGCCCTGCAGGTGGTGCCGGTCCTGCTGCAGCCGGCCGGGGCGCTGCAGGCGCTGGCGCTGTCCCGCGACGGGGCCAGGGCGGCGCTCGTCATCGGCGGCGTGCTGTACGTCGGACGGGTCGAGGTCGTGGAGGGACGGCCGCAGGTGGCCGGGCTGACGCTCGTCCTGCCGGGCCTGACGAGGGCCACCCGCGTCGCCTGGTCCTCAGGTACCGAGCTGGCGGTCCTTGGCCACCTCACGCGACCGAACCAGGTGCTGCAGGTGGCCGTCGACGGCTCGTCGGTGACGACGCTGAACTCCTCCGGCCTCACCCCGGTCTCGCTGGCGGCCTCGTCGGCCGGCCTGGTCGTGGGCTCAGGTACTGCGCTCTACCAGTCCAGCGGACGCGGGTTCGTGCGCGTCCAGGCCGGTGGCCTGCCGGTTTTCCCGGGCTGATCCACAGGGCAGTTGTCAGAAGCGGCCCTGTCCACGGTGCGTCCGTTCGGCGTGGCTGGAAGCGACCAGTCTGGTGGGCGTGCTGATAACCCTGCTCGACCTCGTCCTGCCTCGGACCTGCGCTGGCTGCCGCGTAGCTGGCCCCGGCCTGTGCCACGCGGGCGGCGAACTGCTCGACGGGCCGGCACTCGGCCTGGTCCGCCCCTGCCCCTGCCCGCCAGGCCCGCCGCTGTCGGCCCTGATCGAGTACGGCGGTTCGGTCCAGCGGCTGCTGCTCGCGCACAAGGAGCGAGGCCGGCTGCAGCTGACCGCCCCGCTCGGCCGGGCCTTCGCCACCGCCGTCCAGATCCACGGCCGCGACCCCGTCGTGCTCTGCCCGGTGCCGAGCTCGCCGAAGGCGGTCCGGCAGCGCGGCCACGACCACGCGATGCGGCTCGCCAGGGCGGGTGCGGCCGCCCTGCGCTCACAGGGCGTCGATGACGTCGCGGCCAGGTTGCTCGTGCCCGCTCGGCAGGTCGCCGACCAGTCGGGGCTCAGTACTGCCGCGCGGGCGGCCAACCTGCACGGGGCGCTGCGAGCCACCGGCGTACCGGGGGGTCGGGTGGTGATCGTGGATGACGTCGTGACGACCGGCGCAACGCTGGTGGAAGCTGCCCGGGCCGTGATGGCTGTCGGCTATCTGGTGGGTGGCGCCTCGGTCGTCGCGGCCACCGCCCGACATCACCCGTAAGGGTCACACCTCTTCTCCCTGGGACAGATGAGGGTTAACGTCTGCAACAGGTGCCTGGACAGGGCACCGGCCGGCGCCGTCCCACGGGACACCGTCGAGGACAGGAGGTCGTCCAGAGCCGCCGAACAGCGGGGCGCCTGCACTCCACCTGACACCCGAGGAGAACGCGTGGACATTGTCGTCAAGGGCCGTAACGTCGAGGTACCGGAGCACTTCCGGCAGCACGTCCAGGAGAAGCTGGCTCCCTCCGAACGCCTCGACCCGCGGGTCTACCACGTCGATGTCGAGCTGTTCCACGAGAAGAACCCGCGCCAGTCCTCGCAGTGCCAGCGGGTCGAGATCACCGTCCGCGGTAAGGGACCGGTGATCCGCGCCGAGGCGTGCGCGGAGAGCTTCTACGCCGCGCTCGACGCCGCGACCCTCAAGCTCGAGGCTCGGCTGCGCAAGAGCCATGACCGCAGGCGAGTACACCACGGGCTGCGGACCCCCGCGTCGGCCGGCGAGTTCGCGGTGTCGCTCACCAGCGTCGATACCGGTCCCACTGTCGAGCCCGGCGAGCTCCCGCCGGAGGACGCGGGGGATGACACCGACAGCCTCGTGGTGCGGGACAAGACGCACGAGGCCAGCCCGATGACGACGCCCGAGGCGCTGCACGAGATGGAGCTCGTCGGCCACGACTTCTTTTTGTTCGCCGACAAGGAGAACGGCCTGCCCAGCGTTGTGTACCGCCGGCACGGCTATGACTACGGCGTGATCCGGCTCGCCGCCGGCTGACGTGCGGAACGGGCTGCCCCGAAGCGGCCCTAGCATGATCTGGCTACGGGCGTGTCATCATCTGGGCCTAGAGGCCCGCCGTCCGTATGACTCGTACGGGCCGGTCTGTCCCTGATCCGTGCTCGTCAAGGAGGTCCTCGTGAGCGGCCAGTCCACCCCCAGCCCCGCCACCGCCCCGGTTCCGCATGGCACGCTGGGCGTCGAGCCAATCCGGGTGCTGGTCGTCGATGACCACGCGCTGTTCCGCCGGGGACTGCAGATGGTCTTGGAGCAAGAGCCCGACATCGAGGTCGTCGGTGAGGCCTCTGATGGCTCCGAGGCCGTCGAGCAGGCCGCCCAGACCCTGCCGGACATCGTGCTCATGGACGTCCGGATGCCCAAGCGCGGTGGCATCGACGCCTGTACGGCGATCCACGACGCCGTCCCGTCGGCCAAGATCATCATGCTGACGATCTCTGACGAGGAAGCCGACCTCTACGACGCCATCAAGGCCGGCGCCATGGGCTACCTGCTGAAGGAGATTTCCATCGAGGAGGTCGCCTCGGCGATCCGCGCTGTGCACGGCGGGCAGTCCCTCATCAGTCCCTCGATGGCCTCCAAGCTCCTCACCGAGTTCGCCGCGATGGTCAAGCGCACCGACGAGCGCCAGCAGGTCCCGACGCCGCGCCTGACGGACCGCGAGATGGAGGTCCTCAAGCTCGTTGCCAAGGGGCTGAACAACCGCGACATCGCCAAGCAGCTGTTCATCTCCGAGAACACGGTGAAAAACCACATCCGCAACATCCTGGAGAAGCTGCAGCTTCACTCGCGCATGGAGGCCGTCGTCTACGCCGTCCGCGAGAAGCTCCTCGAGATCACCTGACGGGACGGGTACGTCAGTCTCGTCGAAACCGCTTCCCAGGTCGCGGACGAAGACGCTCACCAGGGCCAATCCCGCCGCGCCGGGATTGGCCCTGGTGAGTCGCAGGACCGCCACCCGGCTGCCGGCGTCGGGTTCGACGAGACCGGCGCCGTGCAGGTCGACGAGGCGGTGACGGCAATCGGCCTGCTGCTTACCCGCGCCGTCGCGACTTGCCCCGTTGCGTGCTTCGCCTCGTCCGCTCAGCCGGGCGGCTCAGCCCCGAGGGCGTCAGTCAGCCCGCACCCGACTGAACAGCACGAAGTCCTGCGCCGCGCCGTCGCGGTCGAGGCGGGCGGCCCGGGCCACGCCCTCGCGGACGAAACCGGCCTTCTCTGCCACCCGCTGCGAGGCAAGGTTGTCCACTTCCGCGAGCAGCTGGACCCGGTACAGGCCCAGGACCTTCAGCCCCCAGTGTGCGCTCAGGGCCGCCCCGCGGCCGGCCACCCCACGACCGCGGGCCCACGGAGCGGTCCAGTAGCCGATCTCGCCGTACCCGAACCGGCGGTTGCCGAGCTTGAGGCCCATCGCCCCGAGCAGCTCACCGGTCCGGGCGTCGGTGACGGCGAGCTCGGCGGCGGTCCCATCAGCCCAGGCCCCCGGGATGTAGCTGCCGACGTAGCCGACCGCGTCCTGGAGCCTGTACGGCGACGGCACCGGCAGCCAGCGCGCCGTCAGGGGGTCGTCGCAGGCCCGCGCGCAGTCGGCCACGTCGGCCGGGGACCAGCCCCGTAGGGTCACGACCCCGTCGGTCAGGACGGGGGGCGAGGGCAGGACCCGGGTGTCGGTCATCGGGTCGCTCGCGAGCAGCGACCCGAACCAGTCGTCGACCCGGGTGCCCCGCTGGTCGTACGCCAGCCGGGCCACGCCCTCGACGGTGAAGCCGACCTTCTGGGCCACCGCCCGGGAGGCCCAGTTACCGACCATGCACTGCCAGCCGATCCGTTCCAGGCCGACCGCTCCGAAGCCCCACCGGCACAGCGCCGAGACGGCCTCGGTGGCCACGCCCCGGCCACGCCCCGTGGGCGTCGTGAGGTATGCCACGGTGGCCTCGCCGCCGCCGATCCGGTGCAGCCAGACCAGGCCCAGCAGCTGCGCGGTAGCCACATCGAACACCCCGAAGCCGGCCGAGGTGCCGTCCCGCCACCCCGCCGGGGTCGCCTCGAGCACCAGTCGGCGGGCGTCCTCGCGGGTGAAGGGCACCGGCACACCTGTCCAGCGCCGAACCTCGGGGTCGTTGCGGACTTCGAGGACGGCGTCCTCGTCGGCCGGGCTCAGGGGGCGCAGCATCAGGGCGCCGCAGGTGATGTCGGTCGGGGGGAGGGCACCTTGCTGCATCTACCCACCCTTGCAGGGCACGTCGGTCAGGCGCGACCCGTTTGCCGCCTAGGATCAAGCCATCTGTCGATGAGGGAGTCTGCTCGCGTGGTGTTTTCCAAGATTCTCCGTGCCGGTGAAGGCAAAACGCTGCGCCGGCTCAAGGGCATCGCCGACGCCGTCAACGACCTCGAGGACGAGATCAAGAAGCTGACGGACGCCGAGCTCCGGCAAGAGACTGACACGTTCAAGGCGCGACTGGCTGGTGGCGAGGAGGTCGACGACCTGTGGATCGAGGCCTTTGCGGTGGCCCGCGAGGCGGCCTGGCGCACCCTTGGGCAGCGGCACTTCGACGTACAGGTCATGGGTGGTGCCGCGCTTCACCTAGGCAACATCGCCGAGATGAAGACCGGTGAGGGAAAGACGCTGACCTGCGTGCTGCCGGCCTACCTCAACGCGCTCGGCGGCAAGGGCGTGCACGTCGTCACGGTCAACGACTACCTCGCTCAGCGCGACTCCGAGACGATGGGCCGGGTACACCGCTTCCTCGGGCTCGAGGTCGGCGTCATCCTCGCGAACGAGAACCCGCAGCACCGCCGGGAGCAGTACGCCCGCGACATCACCTACGGCACCAACAACGAGTTTGGCTTCGACTACCTGCGCGACAACATGGCGTGGAGCAACGAGGAGCTCGTCCAGCGCGGCCACCACTTCGCCGTCGTCGACGAAGTCGACTCGATCCTCATCGACGAAGCCCGCACGCCGCTGATCATCAGCGGCCCCGCCGACATGGCGACCAAGTGGTATCAGGAGTTCGCCCGGATCGTGCCTCGCCTGGTCCGCGACGTCGACTACGAGGTCGACGAGAAGAAGCGCACTGTCGGCGTCAGCGAGAGCGGCGTTGAGAAGGTCGAGGACCAGCTCGGCATCGAGAACCTGTACGAGGCCGTCAACACGCCGCTGGTCGGCTACCTCAACAACGCCCTCAAGGCGCAAACGCTCTACAAGAAGGACAAGGACTATGTCGTCAGCGACGGCGAGGTCCTGATCGTCGATGAGTTCACCGGCCGCATCCTCGCCGGCCGCCGCTACAACGAGGGCATGCACCAGTCGATCGAGGCGAAGGAGGGCGTGGCGATCAAGGACGAGAACCAGACCCTTGCCACGATCACCCTTCAGAACTACTTCCGCCTGTACAAGAAGCTCTCCGGTATGACCGGTACGGCGACCACCGAGGCCGCCGAGTTCGACCAGACCTACAAGCTCGGCGTCGTCCAGATCCCGACGAACCGGCCGATGTGCCGGGCGGACGACCCCGACGTCGTCTTCAAGACCGAGAGCGCGAAGTACGACGCGGTCGTCGAGGACATCGCCGAGAAGGTCGAGAAGGGCCAGCCGGTCCTCGTCGGTACCGTGTCGGTCGAGAAGTCCGAGCTGCTGTCCGGGCTGCTGCGCAAGCGCGGCATCACGCACGAGGTCCTCAACGCCAAGCAGCACGAGCGTGAGGCCACGATCGTCGCCGAGGCCGGCCGCAAGGGCGCCGTCACCGTCGCCACCAACATGGCCGGCCGCGGCACCGACATCATGCTCGGCGGTAACCCCGAGTTCCTCGCCGAGCGCGAGCTCCGTGGCCGCGGCCTGTCCCCGGTCGACACCCCCGAGGACTACGAGGCCGCCTGGCCCGCCGCCCTCGAGAAGGCCAAGGCCGCTGTCCGTGCCGAGCACGAGGAGGTCGTGGAGTCCGGCGGTCTCTACGTCCTCGGCACCGAGCGCCACGAGTCGCGCCGCATCGACAACCAGCTCCGCGGTCGTTCCGGCCGGCAGGGCGACCCGGGCCTGTCCCGGTTCTACCTCTCGCTCGGCGACGACCTGATGCGGCTGTTCAACGCCGGTGCCGTCGAGTCGATCATGACCCGGCTGAACATCCCCGAGGACGTCCCCATCGAGTCCAAGATGGTGTCCCGCGCGATCCGCTCGGCCCAGACCCAGGTCGAGGCCCAGAACTTCGAGATCCGCAAGAACGTCCTGAAGTACGATGAGGTCCTCAACCGTCAGCGCACCGTCATCTACGACGAGCGCCGCAAGGTCCTCAACGGCGAGGACCTCCACGAGCAGGTCCGCTCCATGGTGGATGAGACCGTGGAGTCCTACGTCTACGCCGAGTGCGGCGAGGGCTACCCGGAGGACTGGGACCTGCCGAAGCTGTGGACGGCCCTCAAGACGCTCTACCCCGTCGGGATCCCGATCGAGGCCGTCGAGGCCGAGCGTGAGGGGCTGACCGCGGAGTACCTCGTCGACGAGCTCAAGACCGACGCCCAGGTTGCCTACGACAAGCGCGAAAGGGGCCTCGGTATCTCCCCGACCGACGAGCCCGTCATGCGCGAGCTCGAGCGGCGCGTCCTGATGTCCGTCATGGACCGCAAGTGGCGCGAGCACCTGTACGAGATGGACTACCTGCAGGAGGGCATCGGGCTGCGGGCCATGGGTCAGCGCGACCCGCTCGTGGAGTACCAGCGCGAGGGCTTCGACATGTTCTCCGCCATGATGGACGCCATCAAGGAGGAGTCCGTCGGCTTTTTGTTCAACGTCGAGGTCCAGGTCGAGGAGCAGCAGGCCCCCGAGCTCGGGGACCTGATCGCCAGCGGGCCGGGCGAGGTCCAAGGCGAGGTCATGACGGAGCACCTGCTCGACGAGCCCGGCGACGGGGAGAGCTCCGCCGCGGCTGCTCCGGCCGTGGACCTCGCGAAGTCGGCCGAGGCTGCACCTGCCGCCGATCCTTCGGAGCCAGCCCAGGCCGCAGACCCGGAGCTGTCCGCGTCGGCCGTCGAGGTCGCCCTTGGGCTGGAGGCCGGCGGTCTTCCGCAGCCCCCCGCCGAGCCCGCCGCTGACGCCACCGACGCTCACCCCGCCGCCAGCCCGGCAGCGCAGGCGAGCCCGGTCGCTGCGACCCCGGCGGTGGATGCACCCGTTTCCCCAGGACCCCTTGTCGATGTCGGCGGTGCCGAAGTCGCGACCCCAGCCGCGCCGCGGCCGGTCGAGACCCCAGTCTCCTCGCCGCAAGCCCGTGCGGTTCTTCCCGACGTCTTCGGTCGTCCCGGCCGGCCGTCGACCCTGAGCTATTCGGCGCCCGACGAGCAGGGCGCCGCAGCCAAGAGCGGCCCACCCATCGTCGACCCCATGACAGGGCAGGTAACCAGCGACGGCCCGTCGCGCAATGCTCCGTGCCCCTGCGGTTCGGGCCGCAAGTACAAGCGCTGCCACGGGGCCCCCGGCGCCAGCTGACCTGCGCCCCCGCTCGACGACGAAGGCGGGGCGCGGGATGGGTTGGCTTTTTGGCGTACAAGGGGCAGGGACTCGTCGGTCGGTGATGCCTGCTGAGTGTGGGCTGCCTCGCCCTCTTCGGTGGTGAGCGAGGTGGGCCTACCGTGAGCGGATGCCTGAGACACCGGTCACGAAGATCGCATCGGATGCACTGACGCCGGGGCACCCGACGCCGGGCATGGTGCGTGAGGCCGCTGTGGTGTTCGGGGACGTCTGGTCCGGACGGGTGCGGACCGAGCCTGGAGCGACCAGCGGCTGGCACCACCACGGCGACCACGACACGGTCGCCTACGTCGTGCGGGGGGCGTTCTGCGTGGAGACCGCCGACGGGTTGGTCGAGGGTGGACCGGGTGACTTCCTGCACGTACCCGCGCACACCGTGCACCGCGAGAGCAACCCGAGCGCGGATGTGGCCGAGGTCGTGCTGGTACGCCGCGGCGACGGTCCCGTCGTCGTCAACGTCGACCTGCCCACTGGTTGACCGCCCCAGGGTGACCCTGGTCCGGCGAGGTGTTCGGGCCCAGGCGTGCGCTGGTCCGCGTGCGGCCGAACATCTCGGGTAGGTGATTGCGTCCTGCCCGTCGCGGCCGGATGGGTCAGACGCCGACGAGGTCGGTGCAGCGCCAGCGGCCGTCCTGGCCCTCGAGCCGCAATGCCAGGGCTACCAGCCGCGAGCCCTGCCGCACGGTCGCACAGACCTCGGCGACGCCCTCCGGGCGGGCCCGTACGTGCAGCGAGCGGACGGCCTGCAGGGCGGGTCGGTTGCCCCGGGGCACCGGTCGAGCCGACAGCGACTCGCTGAGGCTCGTGTAGAGCTCCAGCGTCGTGTCCCGCTGGAGCTGCTTGAGCGGGCGCACCCCGGCCAGGACCTCGACCACACCCCGCAGCAGGACACGGGCGAAGTCCTGCGCCGCAGGCAGCCCTGACGTAGGGGTGCGGGAGGCGGCGAGCCACGCGGCAGCGGGCACGCGCCCTCGGACCTGACCCACGGTCAGCAGGTCGACGTCTACGTCACCCCCGACGACAAGTCGGCCCGACGCGTCACCGCCAAGGGCGTCGACGCCTACGCCCCCCGGCTCGTCCTGTCCGGCCAGCAGGACGAGGAGCTCGCCTACGACACGATGGCCCTGCGCCGCAATGGCGCGACTCTCGCCGTGCTCGAGCAGGCCGAGACGGTCCTCGCGGTCGGCACGTTCGACCCAGTCGGTCTGCAGCGTCTCGTCCGTGGGCTGGCCGAGCTCAAGGAGGCCGTCCAGGGCGTGCACCCGAGGGTCGTGGTCAACCGGCTGCGTGCCAGCGCCGTACCCGGCAATGCCGAGGCGGAGGTGCGCGCTGGCCTGTCCCGGTACGCCGGGGTCGAGGCCGTGACGTTCGTCCCGCACGAC
>JAYTHM010000540.1:0-2819 GCA_043732645.1 Frankiales bacterium | reverse complement strand
CCGCTCTGGACCTGGGCGACGACCGCCACTGCACGGTCGAAGTGGCTGGACCAGCTGCCCTGCTGGTCGCGAAGCTGCACAAGCTCGGCGAGCGACAGGCGAGTCCCCGACGCCTGGAGGACAAGGACGCGCACGACATCTACCGGCTCTTCGTGGCCGTGACGACCAGCGATCTGGCAGCGCCGATGGCTCGGCTGCTCGCCGACCCGCTCGCAGGAGCCGTCACCGAGCGAGCCATGGCATACCTGCGCGAGATGTTCGCGGCCGGCCCGGGTGCACTCGGCTCGGTCATGGCCGGGCGCGCTGAGCTTGGCGTTGGCGAGCCCGAGACGGTCGCAGCTTCCGTCGCTCTGTTGGCAGCGGACCTGCTTCTGGCGCTGGAATCCTCTTCCCCGTGAGGCCGCCGATCGTGGCGCCATCTTGGTTGCCTCTTGGCGAAATTCGCCCATGATCGCCGAGATCCGCTGACGTGCGAAACATGCTCTGACCTGCGGTTATGCACCTCGGCGGATACCGGCGAATGGCGCCAGGGCCAACTCATAATCCCTCGGTCGTGGGTTCGAGCCCCACCCGCCCCACACACGCTCAGGTACAGATGGGGACTCGAACTCACACCCCGCAAAGCGCTCCAACAGGAAAGGACTGTGCCCCGCTGCACAGCCTGGCACAGACGGCTGTGCGCCCCGTCGAGGCGCTCAGAGTCGACGACCTAGCCCTACTGCTCCCTGACTGGCGGACCCACCTGCGCGCCCGCAATGTCGCCCCGAGCACCGTCCTGAGCTACTTCAAGGTCGGGGCTAACCTGATCGACTTCCTACGCGCCCAGGGGATGCCGACGTCCGCCACCGGTATCCACCGCGAACACCCCGAAGCGTTCCTGGCTTACTTGGCCGACCGGGTTGCCGCTGCCACCGTCGCCAAGCACTACCGCTCCCTGCAGCAACTTTTTCGGTGGCTCACCGAGGACGGCGAGATCCCGGTCAGCCCGATGGAACGGATGCGACCCCCGAAGGTCCCCGAGCAACCCGTCGGCATCTTCACCGACGACGAACTGGCCCGGCTGCTCAAGGCCTGCTTCGGCAACACCTTCGAAAACCGCCGTGACACAGCACTTCTGCGGTTCCTGCTCGACACCGCGATGCGCGCCGGCGAGCTCATCGGCCTCCAGATGTCCGACATAGACCAGGAACTGTCGGTGGCGCACGTCATGGGGAAGGGCGGATACCAGCGGCGTCAACGGCCGTCAGGGCTGTGTCATAGCCCCGTCGTTGGGTCTCCGCAACAGACTTGACCAAAACGTCACGCATCGCACCTTCGGCTGCCCGGTAGTCCGACGATCCAGGTCGCCGCCGCGCGGCCTCTATTCGCTCCTCTGAGAGCAGGCCGACCCTATGCAGGCCACGGACAAGCCGATAGGCGCGGGCGACCCTGGGACCAGATGCTTCGAGTGGGAATAGCGGTGCGCCCGTGAGCAGCATGCCGCTGATCTTGCCGGGGTGGGAGCCTGCGAGGTGCACAGCTACTCGCGCGCCGAAGCTATGCCCCACTAGCACAGGGCGGTCGAGTTCATCGAGGAGCGGTGCGAGCGCCTCGGCGTAGTCAGACGTTGACCATGCGTGCGGCGGCGGGGGTGTGGTGTGACAGTGGTGCCGAAGCCCTGCAGGTCGAGCGCGAGCCCGTCGAACCCCATGAGCACGGCCTCGAAGTCGGCGTGGTGCCGGGCCCAGCCGTGTAAAGCCAGAACTCGTGCGGGCCTGCGACCGTGTCGCTCCGCTATCACGCTGCCGCCGAGCACCGATGTCAACATCGAGTTAACGCTAGTTGCGATCCTCAACAGCACGCACATGGGGCACTGCGTGACCATCAACGGTGTAGGTCGTCGGCTCAGGCATAAGTGTTCCAACCGCGAGAATGCGGCAGCGATGATGTTGTCGAGAAACCGGCTACCCAGCGGAGTCGCCGCCTGCCCAGTTGAGCCTGCTGTGACCGACAGGCAAGACCCAGCACGAGCAGGGAGACTAATTCCCATGGTTAGTTCTCTGCCGGGCGTCACGTTCGCCTGCGGGCTGCTGATAGCCGTTGCCCGCGTCCTCAATTAGAGATTCGTTGCCCCCGCATACGACGTTGCGTTGAACCTCACCGCATTTGCATGTGCCGTCGCTGCTTCCCTGCTGCTCTGACAGCGGCCACCGAATCCCTGCGGTGCTCTCCGTCATTGCCATTGCGTGTTGGCTGGTTGGTCCTGGCCCACCGAACGATCCTCGCCCGCAGCGGGCTACGAGGGCGCTTGGGCTCGACGTACGAATTGCGCGCAGTACGAGTGCGCTTGGGCTCGACGTACGAATTGCGCGCAGGAGGCTGACGGCACTGGTCGTTGATCACATTGTGACCGTGGCTATGTGGCGTTCCCTCATAGTTATCTTTGCCCTTCCCAAACGCTGATCGGGGGGGCAATCGCTGTCAGTCATCGAACTTTGCGCGGTTGAACGCGTGGTTGGCCGAGCTGCTGAGCACCGCGGTCGTCGTCCACTGGATCAGCCCGCCCCGCCATGCTCAACACCCGTCTCGCGCCGCGAGTTCAGCGAGCACGTGTCGTCGGCCCAGCCGTCGACATGCCCAACCGACGATTCACGGCCGCTCCGTCGACGTCGACGACGAACGCGGCGTTCTGCTCTGAGGTGTCGCTGGCGGCGGTGCGCGCGAGCCGCTCGTCGAACATCGCCCGGGTCAGCGGCCCGGGCGCCGACGGGTTGCGCTCCTCCCAGCTGTCCAGATCGGCCGAGATGCGATAACTCATGTTGAGGTCGTCGTCGGTACGG